>JAHWGK010000140.1 GCA_020054495.1 Thermoplasmata archaeon
ACTTGTTTAGAATTAATACCTACTTGTATTTCGCCAAATTTCTTTAATTGTTTTACTTGAACTTTTAAATTTTCATTTTCATCTTCAAGTTTTAATAATCTTTCACTCATTTTATTTAAATCAAATTCAATATTATTCATTATATATAATATAATAACATTTTTTTTATATACATTTGAACAAAAAATAGATTACACCGTTTTTATTTTTTATTATAGTATGAAAAAGATAAAATGGTGTAGTTGGTCTGCGTAAGCCACTTTTTTTTCGGACTTTTCCAACTTTTGAATAATGAAATGAAAAAAAGTATTGAAAATGAAAAATTCAATACTTTTTTTTCTTTTCATTTTTCCTAGATTTATTAGACTTTTTAGGTTTAGTATTATCAGTGTAATTCTCAAAAATTTCTTTTGGTTTTATCTTTTTATCACGTTTTAACGTTTCCATAGGTTTATGTTGTAAATCCATATGGTTATTACTTTTAATTGGTTTCAATAACATTTTTATAAATTATATAAATATTTTAATTTTTTAGGTAATTTTTTTATATCCTTTATTAAATTCGATGTGCAATCTAATATTTCAATAGTGTCTGGTAAATTAGAAATATCACGAATCTTAGAAATATATTTTTCTTTATTTACTTTATTTGTACTGTTTGATTGTATAGAATAAAATATCTTAGCTTTTGCTGATTGCATTAATGTACTCATAGCCATAGTTTTATATGAACCTATAAAAAATATAACATCAAACTTATTATTACTAACAAACTCATTAATATTTTCATAATATTTAAACTTATTTCTATCTT
>JAHWGK010000141.1 GCA_020054495.1 Thermoplasmata archaeon
GAAAAGCTCGGAAAGCTCTGGAAAGAATGTTCGAGCTACAATGATTAAGTAAAGTAGGGACATGTCCGTTTGACAAGTTGACATGGAAATCTCAGATTCATCTGAAGCTTATGAAAAACTTGAAGTCTTGCAGCATTATTTCTCCAGTTGTTACAAGAAACTTGACGACGCAGATTCAGGCTTTATATTTAATAATAAGAAAGTGATATGAGAAAGTACTTGGCGAGGCAGATAAATAAGTGAGCAGTGAACACAAACAATTTATATCCGCGGAAGACGAAGAATTGAGGCGTATCAAGGAGAAGAAGTTAAAGGAACTTATGAGACTGAAGGAGAAAAAGCAGGAAATGAGCGCGAAACCAGTTCCCGTGACGGATTCAAACTTTAGTGAAATAGTTGATAAACATTCGCTGGCTTTAGTTGATTGTTGGGCGCCATGGTGTGGTCCATGCGTAGCCATAGCTCCGATAGTTGAAGAGTTAGCGAAGGAATATGCTGGAAAAATCTTGTTTGGAAAGCTTAACATTGACGAGAACCCTAAAACAGCGGAGCGTTTCCGAATCTTCAGCATCCCAACACTATTGATAACTAAGAATGGGAAAGAAGTTGACAGAATTGTTGGGCTGGTTCCAAAAGACCAGATTGAAGCACGGTTGAAAAAGCATTTGGAGTAAAAACATATGGATGTTCCAGAACGCAGGGTAATAGGTGCACTGCTACTTCTTTTAGGTGTTTCCTTCCTAGCCGTAGGCATGTACACAGGTCAGCTTGACGAAATAGTCGAGATGTTGAAGACAGCT
>JAHWGK010000142.1 GCA_020054495.1 Thermoplasmata archaeon
GAAATACCCGCCAAAAAGGACATAAAATCGTTATAGGCTTCAGGACTATCAGATACAGCGGAAAATCCGGCATTAACATACTGAAGTAAGGTTTCGTATTCCCTCTGTGCTTCGAGGTACTGGTCATGCGATCCGCCCTTATCAGGGTGAACTTTCACAACAATTTTACGCCATAAATTTTTAAGTAAGTCTGCATTTAAGCCCTCTTCGCCAAATATAGTGAAGTATTTAAGTGTAGCTTTGATTTCTGCAAATGTCATGATTTTTCTCCTTGTTGGTGGTTGGTTTACTTGTGCCGACACAATATTCTATAGCAAATTTCCGGTGACGTAAAGAAGACGCGAACTTCGCTTCCATGCTAACCATACTATATCACAGATTTCCGGTGACGTAAAACATTCACTGGTGTAAACCGTTTTACACTACCGGATATTTCCCATATAGTATTAAGGTTTAAATCGTATATAGATGTATTACAATTTGACTAGCTATACTATATAGCGAAGTTCCGGTGACGTAAACTAAATACTGGCGCAGACCATTTTTACACTACCGGAAATCTGTTATATAGTTCTGTTAGGTATGACACCATTTGGCATTTTGGATACCTATTTTTACACTACCGGAAATTTGCTATAGAATACGGTATGAACAATTCAACCACAACTAAGGAGAAAAAAATGACTACAATTAATACAAAAATCCAGACTATTACTATATCCGAGCTTTTTAATATACTGCTCACTTTTGCAGGTACTACTATTATCAATATTCATGCTATTAC
>JAHWGK010000143.1 GCA_020054495.1 Thermoplasmata archaeon
AGCACTCACATAAAGGTCTTATTCATGCAGAGATCAATCAAATTAGATCCGATCAAGGTGGAACTGTAACTGGACGTTTCAGTTACAACAATCCAAACTTACAGCAGATACCAGCACGGAACAAGGAACTTGGACCACTGATCAGAAGTTTATTTATTCCTGAAGAAGGATGTAGTTGGGGTTGCTTTGACTACTCACAACAAGAGCCAAGACTTGTTACACATTATGCAGCATTAGATGGACTCTATGGTGTAGAAGAAGTTCTTGATGCATACAACGATGAACCAGATACAGACTTTCATAGAATTGTTGCTGACATGGCTAACATACCTAGATCACAGGCCAAAACAATTAACCTTGGTTTGTTTTATGGTATGGGTAAAAATAAATTACAAGCAGAGCTAGGTGTATCAAAAGAGAACGCTGAAGATCTATTTAGAACGTACCATGACAAAGTTCCATTCGTTAAAATGTTAATGGAAAGTGTAATGCGTAGAGCACAAGATCGAGGTCGAGTTAGAACTTTACTAGGTCGAAGATGTAGGTTTAATTTATGGGAGCCCAATCAGTTCGGCATACATAAAGCATTGCCTCACGAAGAAGCGCTCACGGAACACGGACCAGGGATCAAGAGAGCTTATACATATAAAGCATTAAATAAACTTATACAAGGATCAGCAGCTGACATGACAAAGAAAGCTATGGTTGATTTATATAAAGAAGGTATCATACCGCATATACAAGTACATGATGAACTTGATATATCTGTCAGTGATAATG
>JAHWGK010000144.1 GCA_020054495.1 Thermoplasmata archaeon
AACGTCTCGAGTAAGGGAGGTAAGCTCCCGCAGCCCATCTGTCTTGCCCGAATCGTCGAACGCAGTGAGACCACCCTTGACCAAAGCCTCAGCCAAAACAATGCTCGTAGTAGTACCGTCGCCAGCCTCACTGGCAGTCCTGTCAGCAGCCTCCTTCATCATACGCACCGCCAAGTTCTCTACCGGGTCCAACAGGTCCACGGCCTTAGCCACAGTGACACCGTCCTTGGTAACCGTAATACCATGCGTATGGTGAGGGCTCTCGATAAGTACAGTCTGCCCGCTTGGGCCCAACGTGCTCTTGACTGCCTTCGATAACTGCTCGATGCCACTGAACAGTTTGTTGCCCTCGAAGTGAAGGTCCTTGGGTATTTCATTCATAGTCCAACGAAGGTACTATGTCGGAATGTCGATTTCAAACGTCCCTATAGAGAGAGAGAGAGAGAGAGAGAGAGAGAGAGAACTCCCCCTTACAGTAGAAAAATATATGACATTTCCGACACTGTAACTGAAAACCAATAAGTTAAGTCGACATATTCGTCCAATATCCGACACCCGGTGTGTCGATTATCGACACAAACAGCCAAAAGCAACACACCCCGGACGTTTCCGGGGTGTGAACTATAACCAAATATTCTGAGCACTTGCCTGCTCGCAGGGGAAGGTAACATTTTCGGCACAGGTGTATAGGGGTTTTGGGTTCAATAACCAAATGACGTGTCGACCCCCGATTGGGAAACGCATAATTTTTGGTTGGGGGGGGTAAAT
>JAHWGK010000145.1 GCA_020054495.1 Thermoplasmata archaeon
ATTGATACAATTTTAAGACATGAACACAAAGGTAGAATTCATGCGGAAATAAATCAAATTAGATCTGATGATGGTGGTACAGTTACAGGTAGATTTAGTTATTCTAATCCTAACCTACAACAAATTCCAGCTAAAGATCCAAACACAGGACCATTAATTAGAAGTTTATTTTTACCTGAAGAAGGTTGCAAGTGGGGTACGTTTGACTACTCGCAACAGGAACCAAGATTAGTTGCACACTATTCACTAAAGTTTGAATTACCTTCTGTAAATGATATTGCAGATTCATATGAGAATGATCCTTCAACAGACTTTCACAAAATAGTTGCAGAGATGGCTGAAATACCAAGATCACAAGCTAAAACAATTAACCTTGGTTTGTTTTATGGTATGGGTAAAGCAAAACTAATGAATGAATTAGATTTAACAAAAGATAAAGCGGATGAGTTATTTAAAAAGTATCACGGTAGAGCACCATTTGTAAAACAATTGATGAATAAAGTTATGAATGCGGCGTTAAACAAAGGTCAAATAAAAACATTACTAGGTAGACGTTGTAGATTTCCAAAGTATGAACCAATACTAAATGGTAGTGACTGGGGTAAGTACATACCAGCAGAAGATGAAGAACGTATGAAAGAATTACAAGATATGGGACCGGTGTTAATAGATTTTGAAAACAATGTAATTAAAGATAAAGATGGTAAGCCTAAGAAAAATTATTGGCATAAGAATCCAACACGTAGAGCTTTTACATACAAAGCATT
>JAHWGK010000146.1 GCA_020054495.1 Thermoplasmata archaeon
TATTCATCCCAGGTTGGACGGCTCATAAATTGTAATCTCCTTTAATATTTTTGCGTATAGCAAACTAGTATCGAGTATCCAGTATCGAGTATTGAGTAAAGATTCCGTAATTTTTTACCTTTTTAACTTAAACCTACCTTATTTTGCATTCTAACTACGGGATTCTAAATTTTTTACTAAATACTTTATACAAATTTGGTTTCTGTATTCTATTTTATTTACGATATACTATTCTCGAGATATGAGGTATTAACTTATTCTGTACTTTACATTTCGTCTTTTTCTTTTTCTCTCTTTACTAAATACTATATACTATATACTATATACTATATACTAATTTATTTTGTCCCGAATAATCTATCTCCAGCGTCACCTAAACCCGGTACTATATATCCATGTGAATTTAATCTTTCATCAACAGCTGCCGTGTAGATCTTTACATCTGGGTGACATTTCTGTATCATATTTATCCCTTCCTGAGCTGCTATCAAACACATAAGTTTTATATCGACTGTACCACATTTTTTGATATAGTCTATACAGGCAATAGCGGTACCTCCGGTCGCTAACATAGGATCAACCATGATAACTTTTCTATCTTTAATATCGGATGGCAACTTAGCATAATATTCTACGGGTTTTAAGGTTTCGGGATCACGATACATACCAATATGTCCTACTTTTGCAGGAGGAATAAGTTTTAAGATTCCATCCACCATACCCAAACCTGCTCTTAAAATTGTCACAATAGCAATGTTTT
>JAHWGK010000147.1 GCA_020054495.1 Thermoplasmata archaeon
ATAGCGAGTTTGATGAAGGAACACCAAGAGACACAAAATTTGGAGACCGAATTTTATTGTGAATGAATAAAAAAAAGTTTAAAAATAAAAATCAAGAAAATAATTAAAAAAAAAAAGAGTGATAATGGGTGAAAACAACGATGATTTATTACTTCGACTTTTTAGCACTCTTGGAATTATTTTGTTGATATTGAGCATATATGCAATTGCAAAAATGTTGGGATGGATAAAAGAATGGACGCTTGTCAAACAAAAAGAATTTCTAAAATGGTTAACAGCAAAACGAGAATCAGATGACGATGAAATTGTGATTATAAAAAAGAAAAAGAAAAAAAAGAATAAGAAAAAGAAAAAAAGAGTAGTGTTTGTGGATAATGACAGTGATGATGATGATGATGATGATGATGATGATGATAACGAGAGCGAATAATTAATAAATCTTAGATTTCTCTTTATTTATTTATGTTTTTTCTTTTTTTTTAAAAAAAAAACAACAACAAAAACATGGAATTAGAGCATTCTTCTTCTTCTATTGATATTGAAACTAGAAAAAATAGAGAATTAAAAAGAGTGTCGCAAATTATTGTTGCAATTTGTCAATTCACAGGGGTTCTTGCGGTTGTTGCTCTTGTTGTACTTGTATCAGGATTTGTATTAGCTAAAGGCGTATCTCAAGAGGAAAAAACATACGGGTTGACAATCATTGGAGTTGTATTCTTGGGGATTTTTATCGTTTTGCTATTTGCGATTAGAAA
>JAHWGK010000148.1 GCA_020054495.1 Thermoplasmata archaeon
AGTACCAAAAAATAGTGTGGTATCCATCTTCACAATATTCAATAGGTTCATCTCTGTACTTCTGATAATTTCCCTCCCCGATACGGTACCAAATTTCATCTGCCTCAGGATAATAAGAAAAAGATATAGAAACACAACTAATAAACCAACCGTTAATGCCTATTTCTCCAAAAACATAAACCGTAGGTTGATTATTGTTCAAGGTGTTTGATATCTTGTTGATATCCACTGATGTTTCTTCTGCATATTTATTTTTTACAGTCATGATATTTTCAGCTTCTGCAAGCGGAATAATACTCATTGCAAAAAACAAAACGATTATTCCAGCTGCAAGGCTCTTAGTTACCAATTTATTAATATCCATTTTTTTTTGCCTCCACCGTAGATATAATAGTTTTTAACATCTGTTAATTTATAAATGTTTTGTATGTTATATATTGTTTCATATAAAATATTTATGATAAGAGACGTAAACAAAAAAAGAAAAAAAAGAGAGAGTAAAGGGTGTATCACCCTTTATTTGTTTTATTGTTTGTTTTGCTTGTTTATATCAGTCTTTGTAGAACTTGGTTGACGTTCACTACTTTGCCCTGCGATAGAACGAGGTTCAATGATAATTGAATGCTAGCAGAATCTGAAGCTGAGTTTCCTGCTTGGTCGTATGCGTATGCATAGAATGTTGCAGATCCATCTCCGCTTTCCCAGGTGTGTGTATACTCGTATGGTGGGGCTGTTACTGTGTCTAATA
>JAHWGK010000149.1 GCA_020054495.1 Thermoplasmata archaeon
ATCATACTCGAAGGGGGACTGCGCCCTACCGATCGAAAGAAAGTGCATCTTAGTGGCAATATAGAAAAGGCTGTTGAGGCAGGAAGGGTGCGAACCGAAGAACCACTCATCCTCAAGATAGATGGCGCAAAGGCAAAAAAAGACGGGATCATGATATATCATGCTGGTAAAGATGTCTATGTTACCGATGGGATCGATGCTAAATATTTGTCTCAAGTAAAAGAATCGGAGATCAAAAAAACCATAGAAGAAAAACATTAATATCTCTCATTTGATTGTGGCATCTCTCTTGTTTTGGGCTTGTAGCTCAGCTAGGCAGAGCAATCGGCTCTTAACCGATTGGCCAGGGGTTCGAATCCCCTCAAGCCCGCTTTCTTCCATATGTGAAAAATCTAAACAACACACCATTTTATTTTTGTATATATTGTAACTATTGCACCAAAACTACGAATAAAATAATTATTTATACAAAATGTTACATATACGTCGTTCACAGCTGTTATTTTTCTTTTTTCAGATAGACTTATATTGTTCATTTATATACATCTCTTGAAGTTGGAGGATATCTGTGAGGGACATAACAACTTCTTTCGGAGAAAATGCAGGGAAAATATGGCATGTTTTACATGAAAAAGGATCCCTCTCCAAATAAAAACTATTGGAGTTTACACAACTAAACGAAAGCGAATTTCATGGTGCGGTAGGATGGTTAGCACGAGAAAACAAGATACTTGAAGAAGAGTACTA
>JAHWGK010000014.1 GCA_020054495.1 Thermoplasmata archaeon
ATCTCTTTTGAAGAAAGACCTGCCTTATCGTTATGTTCTAAAACTGTTTCTTTTATCTTCTCTTTCATTTCTTGTAGTTTTTCTTCTGTTAACGGTGTTGGTCTACCTTTTCGTGGTTTATCTTCCAAACAACCCGTTTTGTTATACCTGCGAGTCCAAAAAGAAACTGATGATTTACATACACCAAGTATCTCAGCGACTTCTACACAAGTCTTACCTTCCTCCCTTAGTTTTACAATCAATTCCCTTTCTTTTCTTTTAGCTAAATTCATGAGTGCACCAAAAAGAATATGCATGGCCCAGTATATACAATTAATCCATTAACTAATGTCGCATACTATAAAATGTCAAAATGAAAGAAAGAATTTTTGAAAAAAACCATGCAAAATATTATAATACCTTAGCTTAACTACCTTCTGCAAAAAGTGGAGTTATATACAATGATCAAATTGGATTTACATATTCATTCAGAGTATTCAAGTGATGGAATCGGATTTCCTAAAGATATAATTAAAAATCTTCAAAAGAAAGGGTTACAAGGAATGGCAATTACAGATCACAACACTTTAGAAGGCAGCCTTAAAGCTCAAAAACTTGCTCCGAAAGATTTTATTGTTATCCCAGGTTTAGAAATATCAACTTTAGATGGGCACATGATAGCACTAGATGTTAAGGAGAGTATTGATAGAGAACTTTCCATAGAAGAAACTGTTGAAAAAATTATTGATTTGGGAGGGACGCCAATAGTACCTCATCTTTTTAGAAACATGTCTGGAATTAAGAAGGATAAACTTAAAAGAATTCATACAAAAATTCCCGCAATTGAAGTTTTTAACTCATGCAGTGTTCCTCATTCAAATCTAAAAGCAGCAAAAGTTGCAAAAGAATTTAACCTTGGGGGAACAGGAGGATCCGATTCACACGATCCGACATATGTAGGTTATAGCTATACAGTTGTAAATTCAACTGATTATAATAAAGACTCAGTTATATCTGAAATAAACAGGAAAAAAACATGGGGTGAAGGAATTACACTTCCTCTTGATTATCGCCGTGATCGAATGATTAAATCAGTTAAACATTACTTCCAAAGAGGATTCAGGCGTATTTAGATTTATAAACAAACCTTTAAAACATATTAAATAATACGATTTTTTATGGCTGATGCACAAATTATCTTAGATTTACAAGATAAGTTTAGAAATCTAGAAGAGAGACTTAGAGCAATAGAAAAAGAACAAAGAAAGATTCGTGAAGATATTTTATTAGGAGGTACTAAAGAGCGAATGCATAAGCGCCTATTAGAAAAACCTCCACAAAATATGGAAGAATTAAAAGAAAAAATTGAAAAAAAAATTAAGATTGAAATTTAGATTTGTATTCTCCTTCATCTATTGCTTTTTGAACTTCTTGTGGTTTTTTACCTTCAACTGTTATACCAATTGATACACAGGTTCCAATAATCTCTTTTGTTTTTTGTTTGAGTTCTTTACCAAGAAGATTGTCATATTTCATTTTAGCAACTTTAATAGCTTGATCAACAGTAATATCTCCTATTTTATGCGATCCTGCCGCGCCAGATCCTTTTTCTATACCAAGCTGTTTGAGAATAAGCGAAGTAGCGGGTGGTGTCCCAACTTCAATTTCAAAATTTTTAGTTTTAGGATCAACAATAACTTTTACAGGGACTTTCATCCCACCGAATTGTTTGGTTTTTTCGTTAATAGTATTAACAATCTGCATAATGTTTACACCCAGCGGTCCAAGAGCTGGACCAAGTGGTGGACCCGCTGATGCTTTTCCTCCTTCAACAAGTGCTTTAACTGTTTCTGCCATAATGATCTACTTCTCCATTTCTTCCTCTTTCTTTTCCTCTTCTTCTTTTCTTTTAATAACTCTAACTTGTTCACCGCGAACAGTAATTGGTATTGGAACAACAGATTCGAATAGTTCCACAGTTATTTCTTCTTTTGTATCATCAATATGAGTAACTTTTGCAGTTTCACCTCTAAATGGTCCTGCAACCATTTCAACAACGTCTCCCTCAGCAATCTTTGCAACAGCAGATGCAGGGATAAGAAAATGCTCTATTTGTTCTATTGGGATATCACCCTCAAGCATATTGCGAGCATATGAAACAGTTTTAATCATTTCTTTAACTCGTTCTTTATCATAGCTTTCTAAGAATATGTATCCTCTAAGCTCAGGGGTTACCAGGATAGATGGTATTTTTATTTTTGATTTACCTGATCGACTATTGATAAGATCTGCAGTGTTTTGTTCTTTGCCAACTTGGGTTTTTATCGTAAATATTTTTGATTTTTCATCGGTAGTCTCTTCAAAATGTGTATTTTGCATAGTATTACACCTTTTACAATCCCAGTAATTCTGCTATCCAGGGAGCAATTTGTGTAGCTAGCAGAAAAATAAGAAAACCAAGTCCACCTATAAGCAGTATGCCTGCTCCTGTTATCTTTGAGGTTTTTGCAAATTCATCGTCTGTTGGTTTCCGAGCCATTTTTAGGACTCTACCATATTTTCCTTTACCTATTCTTTTTTGTCTTACCTCTATTCTATGTTGTAAATCCCAAGCTTTTTCCTTGAATGATCGATCATCTGGAATATTACTTTTACGTTTGAATAATTTCACTTATAGACACCCCTTAAAGGCAAATTGGTCAAATAGATAGTTATATATAAAGGATTTGGCTATTTTCTAATAATTTTATTAAGATATCTAGAGGGGATAATTAGGTTTTGAGATTAGAGCTGAAGATATTTTCCTTGGCACATTTGTTTTATGCTACAAAATCAATGCCATATTCCTCTTTTTCAAATGATTTCTGAGTTGGACCAAGAATCTGCTTTGATTTAACGCCAGTAATTACAAGCATTGCACGTATATTTCTCTTAAGCCCAGAATCAACAGTAGTTCCCCATATTATTCGTGCATTTGGGTCAACTCTTGAATAAATTTCTTCGACAACCCTTTCAGCTTCGCTAATTGTCATATCCTCGCCACCGGTAACATTCACTAGGGCACCAGTAGCTTCAGAAATATCAACTTCTAACAATGGCGAGTTAAGGGCCTCAACTACAGCATTTACAGCCTTGTTTTCACCTTCGGCTTCTCCAAGGCCAATCATAGCTACTCCACCACGTTTCATAACAGTCTTTAGGTCAGCAAAGTCCAAGTTTACAAGACCAGGCATTGTGATCATCTCAGTTATACCCTTGATTGATCGCATAAGTACTTCATCTGCAACCTTAAAAGCAGCGTTAAGTGAAAGATTAGGAACAATATCAAGTAGTTTATCATTCGGAATGACAATCACAGTATCACAAATGTCTCTTAGCCGCCTAAGACCGGACTCAGCGTTCTCCATACGAATAATTCCTTCAACGCTAAAGGGAAGTGTAACAACACCAATGGTTAAAGCACCAGTTTCCTTAGAAATCTGAGCAACAATAGGCGCTGAACCTGTACCAGTACCACCACCAAGTCCACAGGTCACAAAAACCATATCAGCGCGTCCAATAGCATTACGAATGTCTTGCTCACTTTCTTTTGCTGCCTCCTCACCAATTTGAGGAAGAGAACCGGCACCCAGACCATGAGTAAGATGTCTACCAATCAAAACTTTATTTGGTGCCTCAGCTAACAACAAATGCTGAGCGTCTGTATTAAGAGCGATTAACTCAGCTCCAGTTATCTGACTAGCAATACATCTAGAAATTGTGTTAGTTCCAGCCCCACCACAACCAACAACCTTAATAGTTGTTGTTAGACTGGAAAGCACTTCTTCCAGCTCCCTATCTTTAATACTACGATTAACTACCTGACGGGTAAGTGAACTTTTTGAAGAACCAGTTTTTTTAATTGATTTCTTTCTACCCTTTTTTACTTTCTTTTCATTAGCAACTACTTCTTCTATAATTTTCCTCATATGTTCACCCTACCCTCACAACAATAAGCCCCTCTTTATTGTGATTAATATATTTTTTCCATTATTGTAAAAGGAAATCCGGTTATTAAATATTTCCAAAAAATTCTAAATAATTTCTAAAGAAAAGTCCTTACTTTTTATTGAATGAGTTAAATAGCCTAATGAGATACGATCAGCAAAAGAAGCATAGTCGCCGATATTATCAAAGGTGACACCGCCAGATATTTCTATAAGAATTCTAGAATTAACTTCTCTAATTTTTTTTGCAACTTTTTCTGCAGATTTTGAATCGAAATTGTCTAACATTATAACATCCACATTAAGTTTTGCAGCTATGATAGCATCTTCTTCGTTTTCAACTTCAACTTCAATAATTTTGTCCTTGACTTTTTCTTTTACTTTTTTTATTGCTTCTTCCACTGAGCCAATTAATTTGATGTGATTATCTTTAATCATAACTGCATCATAAAGTCCAAATCTATGCGATTCGCCTCCACCAATCTCAACAGCTCTTTTTTCAAATTTACGAAATCCAGGGGTTGTCTTTCTTGTTGCAGCGACTGTCACCTTGGGGTTTATTGATTTACATATCTCTACAAACTTCTTTGTCTCTGTAGCAATACCGCTCATTCTTCCAAGTATATTAAGAGCTAATCTCTCTCCTTTAAGAATAGAACGTGCAGATCCTTTTATTATAGCAACAACGGCTTCTTTTTTAATAAAATCTCCATCGTTTACATGAAGTTCTGTTTCAGCTCCAGTCTTTTCAAAAACTATTTCAACTTTTTTTAGACCTGCAATAATGCAATTTTGATTTGCTATGATTTTTGCCTCGGCAAACTCATCAGTAAATAGAGAGTCTGATGTAATATCTCCGTCTACTCCAAGATCTTCCTTTAGAAATTTATCAATATCGTCCATACGTATATATTTTATATTGACTTAGTGTTTTAAGTTTTTGGGAAAATTATGAAACTTGGCATAATTGGCTGTGGAGCAATAGGGACTGATGTTGCTAAAGCAGCAGATGAAATGGAAGATATTGAGAAAATCTATCTATTTGATATCAAAAAGGAAGCTTCGAAAAAACTTTGTAAATATCTAAACAAAGCAGAAATAAAAACTATAAAAGATTTTTTAGATGCGGTAGACGTTGTTTTTGAAGCAGCATCACAAACCGCAGTAGAAGAATATGCTGAGCAAATTATCAAAGCAGGTAAAGATCTAGTAATTATGAGTGTTGGAAGTTTACTTGATGAAAAATTTAGGAAGAGACTTGAGAAAATTGCAAAGGAAAAACGTTGTAAAATATATCTCCCGTCCGGTGCTGTATGTGGGATAGATGGTGTGCTATCTGGAAGTATTGATACTATAGACGAAGTAACACTAGTTACTACAAAGCCTGCTGGATCTTTAGATAAAAGATTTGATAGAAGAACGATTGTTTTTGAGGGGAATGCTAGAGATGCAGTAAAAAAATTTCCGATGAACATAAATGTAGCCGCAAGCCTGGCTCTTGCAGGAATAGGTTTTGATAAAACAAAAGTAGAAATAGTCGCAGACCCAGTAGCCACAAGAATAAACCATAAGATACTTGCTCATGGGAAATTTGGTAGGTTAAGGGCTGAAGTTGAGAATATGCCTAATATAAAAAATCCTAAGTCAAGTTATATGGCATCACTTTCTGCAATTGCTACTCTTAAAAGAATTGTTAATCCTATTCAAATAGGAGCCTAGTAAACGTTTCATATTTACAAAGTAAACGTGTAAAGATAAAACATACGTTTAAATAACAGAACTTTTTGAAATGATTTTTGCCTGAAACCAAAACTAAATATCCGTCTTTTAATTACTTCCCCAGAAGTTATCATGAAATTCGAAATAAAAGACAGAGATGCTGCAGCTAGAATATGCAGATTTACTACAAAGCATGGAACCGTTACTACGCCAAATCTCATGCCAGTTATAAATCCAAACAAAATGCTTATTACTCCAAAAGAGATGAAAAAATTATTTGGAACAGAGATGGTAATCACTAATGCTTTCATTATAAACAAAGATAAAAAACTTAGGAAAAAAGCTTTGGACGAAGGCGTTCATAAACTCATAGATTTTGATGGCCCTATTATGACTGACTCTGGAACTTTTCAATCTTATATTTATGGAGATGTAGATGTAGAGCCTATAGAAATCGTGGAATTCCAAAGAGATATTAGAAGTGATGTTGGAACTATTCTAGATGTTTTTGGAACACCCAATCAAACAAAAAAAAAAGCAGAACAAGGAATGAAAGAAACTATAAAACGTGCTAAACAAGGGGTAAAACTAAAAGGAGACATGGCACTTGCATGTACTATTCAAGGTTCAATTTATCCAGAACTTAGAGAGAATTGTGCAAAAGAGCTAAGCAAAATATTTCCAGATTTTTTTCCAATAGGCGGAGTAGTTCCGCTTATGGAAAATCAGAGATATTCTGATCTTGTTAGATGCATTCTCTCCTCCAAAAAAGGTTTAGATCCATCAAAACCAGTTCATTTATTTGGAGCAGGGCACCCGCTCATATTTCCACTAGCTGTTGCTCTCGGCTGTGATTTTTTTGATTCATCAGCTTATGCAAAATATGCAAATGACGATAGATTGATATTTTACTGGGGAACTGAAAAACTTGAAGATTTAACTGAACTTCCATGCTCCTGTCCAATTTGTTTAAAACACACTGCATCCGATCTAAAAAAGATTGATAAAAAGGAGAGAGCGCGGGAGATTGCAAAGCACAATCTATTTGTGAGTTTTACTGAGATAAAAAAGATTAGAAATGCAATTGCAAATGGTAACCTTTGGGAGCTTGTAGAAAGAAGAGCAAATTCAAACCCTTATCTTTTTGAAGCCTTAAAAGAGCTCAGGATAAAAGATAACAAAGATTTTCTAGAACAATTTGAACCTACAAGTAAAAACAAAGCCTTGTTTTATACTGGAAGTCAAACAATACACAGACCAATAGTTCATAGATGTCATAATCGATTGTTTAGTAGATACACATCTTTTTTTAGGGACACTGTTGTTTTTCCAGAGGGTAAGAAGCCTTACTCAAACTATTACTCTGAACAAATTAAAAGGGTTTTAAAAAAGGGTGACATAAATATATTGATTGACTCTCATTTAGGACCAGTACCTCTTGAACTTGATGAAATGTATCCATTTGCTCAATCTGTTTTTCCAGATACTACTGATAATGAAACAGAGGAAAAAGCAACAAAGATATTTAATAATTTTACGAAAAATAAAAAAATCATCTGTTGGAAAGGGGATAAAACATTAGAAGAAATGTCAGAATCTGATGAGAAAAGGCTTAATGTGGATTTACTAAGAATTTCTGCTGTATCAGACATGCAATTTGGTAAAGGTGCAGCAGAGTCATTATTTAAAGGAGAGATTAGGATTGTTAAGTCAAAGAAAACAGGAAAGATGCGTAACATCTATTGTGATGGAAAACATATCCTTTCTATGCGTGCCAGTGATGGTATGTTTACACTTAAAATGGATGGTGCAAGACTCTTACATAAATCTTTTAAATTTCCAAGTTTAAGGGTTATCTTAGAAAAAGATGCAGTGCCTTTTGTTAAAGATGGAAAGAGTGTTTTTGCTAAGTTTGTAAAGGATTGTGATTCTGAACTAAGACCTCTCGATGAATGTCTTATAGTTGATGATAAAGATAATTTACTTGCAATAGGGAGATGTCTTTTAAATAGATTGGAGATGTTATCATTTAAAGTAGGTGTAGCAGTTAAATCAAGAGAACACATGTAGAAAAAATATAACCCATTAGTAATTAATGGCGTTTTGATAAAATGAGTAGATATAAAAGTAGTTTTAGAGAACCCCCATGGGTCATGGGATCCCCAAAAGAAGTTATGGATTGGGTAGAAGCTAGTCATCCTGATAAGAAAGATAAAGGAAAACATAAATATGAAAAAGAATTTTTAAATAATCTACATATAAAGTTCGATTTTGATGTAAAAAGAAAAGAGGTAGATCCTCCTAGTTTTTTTTCAAAGATTATATCTGGTAAAATGATTGAGGAAGACTTTGAGCTACTACCAATCGCCGAGTTAATATTAAGAGGTTTGTCAAAGGCTAAATTTAAAAACACAGCAAAAATCATTGTCGATGGTAAAACACTTTATGAGCATCCTGAGAAAAAATCAGATTTAAGGAAAACAATAGAGAATATTGGTGAATTTTCTTCAGAGATATCAAGAGGAAAAAACCTTGAGATAATTGCTATTTTAGCAGATGTTGAAAAATGTAATGCAACAATAAAAATATACAAAATCCATAATATAGAAGAGTATTCAGTCGACATACAAATCAAAGGAAAGATCAGAAAAGAGATTTATCACACGTTTCTTAATTATCTAAATGAAAAAATTGGTTTGAAAAAAGAATTTTAAAAAGAATCGGCAATAAACGATACTTAAACAAACAATTATAAAAATAAAAAGCTATTTTCTGGTTTGTTAAATAAGGAGGAAAATTATAATGTCAGATAAAGGTAAGTCATCTAAGGTATCTGGTTTCTATAAAAAATCAATCAGGGAAAGAATTGAATTTGTAAAAAAATTTTCAGATTTAACTGATGAAGAAACAAATTTGTTTTCATCTTGTCTAAACATGGATATAGCAGATAGAATGATAGAGAATGTTTTAGGGACTTTTGAAATACCGTTAGGTATTGCAGTTAATTTCCTAATAAATGATAAAGAGTATCTTGTTCCAATGGCTATAGAAGAATCAAGTGTCGTTGCTGCCGCAAGTAATGCTGCAAAAATCGCACGAATTAAAGGTGGATTCAAAACTAAATGCACTGATCCTTTGATGATTGGTCAAATTCAGATTTTACAAATAGATGATGTTGTAGGAGCAGCTAAAAAAATTATTAGCAAGAAAAAGGAGATTTTACATCTTGCTAATGAACAGGACAAAGTCCTTGTAAAGTTTGGTGGTGGAGCTAAGGATTTAGAGGCTAGAATACTTGACAGTCCTCTAGGTAAAATGATAGTAACTCATCTTATCGTTGATGTTCGTGATGCAATGGGCGCAAATGCTGTAAACACTATGTGTGAAGCACTAGCTCCAATGCTTGAAGAATTAACAGGTGGTAAAGTTAGATTAAAGATACTTTCAAATCTTGCAGATAAACGAATTGTTAAAGCAAAAGCGGTTTTTGATAAAGAGAAAATAGGCGGGGAATCCGTTGTTGATGCATTCCTTGAATCCTATAACCTAGCAGCCATTGATCCTTATAGAGCAGCAACCCATAATAAGGGAATAATGAATGGCATTGATTCATTAATTATTGCCACGGGGAACGATTTTCGTGCAATTGAAGCAGGTGCCCATGCTTATGCCTCAAGAAGCGGGCAATATACTTCACTTAGCTGTTATTACAAAGATAAAAACGGTGATCTTGTTGGCGAGTTAGAGCTGCCTATGGCTGTCGGAATTGTTGGCGGTGCTGGAAATATAAATCCTAAAGCTAGACTTTGTAAAAAAATCCTTGGCATAAAAACAGCCCGAGAACTTGCAGAAGTTGTTGTAAGCCTAGGTCTTGCACAAAACTTTGCAGCAGTGTTTGCCCTATCCACTGTAGGTATACAAAAAGGACACATGTCCTTACATGCAAAAAACATAGCAGTCATGGCTGGCGCCAAAGGAAAAGAAATAGATAAAGTAGCAACACAGATGGTAAAAGAAGGAAAAATAAAACTAGATCGAGCAGAGGAAATACTTAAAGAAATCAAATAATCTTATCAGCAATATCTTCTGGTTCACGTTCACAATAATAGCATTTAATCCGTGGTGGATCCTTACTAATTACTATAAATCTACTTTTTACAGGTTCCTTTGCATTAGAAACACAAGTAGGGTTAGAACAAGAAACGATGCCAATGATTTCATCTGGTAACTTAACTTTATGTTTTTTTGTGACCGCATAATCTCGAATAAAATTGATTGAAGCTTTAGGGGCAATAAGGGCAATCTTATTGACTTCATGTGGATCAAGCTCTCTGTTTTCCACTTTGACAATGTCCTTCTTTCCAAGTTTACTTTTAACGTTCATTGCAACACTAACAGTAGATGACGAGCTCTTTGGAATACCAAGAATATGTAGAACCTTAACAGCATTACCCGCTGTTATATGATCAATAACAGTTCCATCCTTAATACGAGGAATTTTCAGCTCTTTTTTCATAGTTTACCTCCAATAACAAGAGAAAGCAGGGCCATTCTAACAGGGACACCATTAAAAGCTTGCTTGAAATAAATTGCATGCGGAGTCGTATCAACCTCAGGATTGATTTCTGTAACACGTGGCAATGGATGCATAACAATAAGGTTCTCCTTACCATTTTTTAGAAGATTATTGTCAATTTTATAAGCTCCAACCACACGATTATATTCTTCAGCATCCGGAAAACGTTCCCTCTGTATTCGAGTAACATACAAAACATCTGCATCCTTGATAGCTTTCTCAATATTAGATGTATAAGTTGGCTCTATTCCTAATTCCTTACATTCATTGATCACTTCATTAGGCATCTTCAAGCTTGCAGGAGATACAAAAGTTAACTCTGCACCGTAAAGAGATAAAGCATATGCAAGAGAATGAACAGTTCGACCGTATTTCAAATCACCAAGAAGCACAATCTTATTTTTCTTAATTTTCTTCTTTTCAGTACGGATAGTAAATAAATCGAGAAGACACTGCGTGGGATGTCTACCAGCACCATCTCCTGCATTAAGAACCGGAACCTCAGCAAATTCTGCAGCAAGTCTTGCTGCACCTTCATGAGGGTGTCTTACTACAATTGCATCACTATATGAATCTGCCATACGTATGGTATCTGCTAAACTCTCACCTTTTTTCTGAGAGGTTCCACTAGGGTCAGAAAAACCAATTACTCGTCCACCAAGCCTATTCATTGCACTTTCAAAACTTAGTCTTGTCCTAGTACTAGGTTCAAAGAAGAGTGAGGATAGTACCTTTCCGCCCAATACGTTTTTATATTTTTCACCCATGGCATATCGGACCATATCCTTAGCATAATCAAGAATATAATCGATTTCCTTCTTTGAAAAATCCTTTATTGAAATTATATCTTTTCCCTTGAAATCCATTCGAATCAAAAAAAATAACATGCAGAAGCAGCTTAATAAACTTTTCAATTAATAAAACCTGCAAAAATGTCTAAAAAATTAAAATTTCAGGATAATATATTAATATAATAAAGAGCTTATACTATTCTGATAAGGGTTGTGCAATAAGATATATATATTATGTCAGTCCAAAGTAAATAAATAAAAAGGCGAAAATGGTGGGAATATATAATGCAAAAAGAAAAAAAATCCAAAAAAAATAGTATTAGCAAGTTACATAAGATTTTGGATAATACTTCTGATAAAGATTTACACCCCAAAGACGAAAAAGATTTTAGGTCCCTAAGGAAAAGATTAAAAGAAACATCTAACGGGAAAAAGGTTTACAGGAAAGTAATTTCTAAAGATGACAGTGAAAAAGAAATTGATTCCTTGAAACCAAGAGTTACTATCCACCCAAGAGAAGAAAAAAAGATCGTTGAGTTTCCTGAAATAGAAGAACAAAAAACCGTCCTCGAAATAGAGAAGCCCTCAACTGTACCATTTTTACCAGTGAAAGAAGAACTGAAAGAAGATCTATATAAAGATGAAGATGTTTTTGAAGTAGAAAAAGTTGAAGTTTCTGGACCTGAATTTATTAAAGTTAAACCTAAGGAAATTGTAAAAGAAGAAAAAGTTGAAATATTTGAAGAAAAAAAAGCATTAGCTGACGAGGAAATAACTGAATGGGAACCAGTAGATGTCGTTGAGAAAAAAGAAGAAGAACCAAAAGAAGAGAAGGAACTTGGTGAACATTATATAAAAGAGGAAAAACCTAAAGAGGAATTAGAGGTTACTACAGATTTTTGTAATCAATGTGGTACTAAACTAAAAGAGAAGGTTAATTTTTGTCCTGAGTGTGGAAGCAAAACAGTAATAGATTACAAAGAATCTAAGGACGGCGAATCCAAACCTATAGGGGAAACCGAATCATTACCTGTTTTTATACCAATTGAAAAAGTTGAAGAGAAAGAAGAGCAAATTAAAGGTGAGAAAGAACCACCAAAACTCAAAGAAGAAACGGCAATAATTGAATTACCAAAAACGGAGGAAAAAGAGACATTGGAAGAACCAAGTGTAGACAGAGAAAGCAAAACAGAGATTTTCAAAGATATAAAAAGTATAAATGAAGAAACAGCTGTTTTACTTTATGATAACGGATTCACATCATTAGATGCATTAACACTTGCATCCCTAAAAGATCTAACAAAAATTAAGGGAATAAAAAGAAAGATAGCAAAAAAAATCCAAAAAGAAATCCAACAAAAATCTGAATGGGAACCAGTAGATTTTGAAGGGAAAAAAGAAGACGAAACTAAAGAAGGAAAAAATCCTAACGAGCGACCTATTGAAAAGATAGAATCTAAAAAAGATGAAGCCGGCGAAATTGACGAAAAGATACTTAGTTATGAACCTGTAAAAGTTGATGAGGAAAAATTTGATGAGGAAGAAGTAGAAGATGTACCATTGTTAAAAGAGGATGACGAAGAGGCTTTTAAGGATATAAACAGCATAGACGAGAAAATTGCTAAATTGCTAAAAGAAAATGGGATTAATTCTATTGATGCTCTGAAAAAGATAACAATCAAAGAGCTGACTAAGATAAGAGGTATAAAAGGTAAAATTGCTAAACAAATAAAAAAAGAGGTGGGAAAATTAACCGAAAAAACTGAGGGTAGAGCCGCTGAAGAAGTTGCATCAGAGGAATCATTTGAGCGTGGAGAAAATCCATTTATCAGAGAAGATGAATGGGACTCCTTTGATGAAGATAAGATTTCTGATTCAAAAATGAGCGAGATAAAAGGGTTTAGACATGGAGATTATACTCTTTTTAGAAAAGAGATAGAGACTAAATCTGGTAAAAAGCGAATTGTTCAGTTTTTTAGTAAAGCCGAGCCTGAGGAAGGAGTAGCAATTGAACTACCAGATGACTATGAAGTAAAAGAAAATAAGAAGACTGGTGTACCTTATCTTAGAAAGAAAAAATGAATTTTCGTATTTATATTAAAATTATAAAAGGCTTTTTATATCGGTCTTATTTGTACAATAAATAATGACTTGGAATGGCCCATTAATAAAGATCGACAATTTTAGATATGAGATACCCTCTAGTTATAAAGGAAAAGATAATAATTTAAAGATGAAAACATCTGCTGTAATTTATGCAAATGAAAACATGATTCCCTCTATTAAAAATGATGACGCCCCTGAACAAACAGCGAATAGCACTACACTTCCAGGTATTGTTGGCAAAGCATTTGCTATGCCCGATATTCATTGGGGGTATGGTTTCCCGATAGGTGGTGTAGTAGCTACCGATGGTGAAGAAGGCGTTATTTCTCCAGGGGGCGTAGGTTTTGATATTAACTGTGGTGTAAGACTTGTTAGGACAAATTTACATACAGAGGATCTAAGTAAAGGAAAAATACAAGAGTTAATTGACGAAATGTTTAGGAATGTTCCCTCAGGCCTTGGTTCTAAGGCAAAGATTAGATTAAGTAAACAGGAACTTAATGATGTTTTAACACAGGGTGCTCGTTCTCCTGTAGAGAATGGATACGGTTGGAACGAAGATGTAGATTTTTTAGAGGAAAATGGATGTCTAGAAGATGCGGATATATCTATGGTTTCTGAAAAAGCTAAACAGAGAGGTATGTCTCAAGTGGGATCTCTTGGTGCAGGAAACCATTTTCTTGAGATACAAAAGGTCACAAAAATTTTTGATACCGAAGCTGCAAAGGTTTTCGGAGTGAAAGATGAAGGGCAGATAATGGTTATGATTCATACCGGCTCAAGAGGATTTGGTCATCAGGTGTGTACAGATCATCTTAGAGTCTTAGAGCAAGCAGTTAAAAAATACAATATATGGCTTCCAGATAGACAATTGGCTTGTGCGCCTATAAATTCTAAAGAAGGTGAATCCTATCTAAAAGCCATGGCTTGTGCAGCTAATTTTGCATGGGCAAATAGGCAACTAATTGTTCATTGGGTACGAGAGTCTTTTGAAAAGGTGTTAAACAATAGCGCTGAAAACATGGATATGGGAATTGTATACGATGTCTGTCACAACATAGCTAAACTAGAAGAGCATAATATAGATGGTAAAAAAAGAAAAGTATATGTTCACCGGAAAGGAGCAACACGTTCATTTGGACCAGATAGTCCCGAAGTTCCATTGAAATATCGTAGCATCGGACAGCCCGTGTTAATTCCTGGAGATATGGGTACTGAAAGTTACCTTCTTCGTGGTACAAGGGAAGCAGAGGAAACTTTTGGGTCTACTTGTCATGGCGCTGGACGAGTTATGTCTAGGCATCGAGCACTTAAAAAATGGCGTGGAGAGGCTGTTGTAGAAGAACTCAAAAGCAGAGGTATTTATGTTCACCCAGCAAGCCTTAAGGTTGCAGCTGAAGAAGCCCCTAACGCATATAAGGATATCAGAACCGTTATCGAAGTCACTCATGGAGCAGGTATATCTAAAAAGGTGGTAAGATTTGCTCCTCTTGGTGTGGTAAAAGGTTAAATGAGTTTTATCAATTAATTTTAAATGTTAGAACATAGATTAAGGTATAATTGATGGTGATGCGCTTGGATGATGTCCAAATATGTGATTTTGAAGAGTTAGACCTTAAAGGTGCAACAGTTATTGCTGGTTTTCCTTCAATAGGCCTTGTAAGTACCATTGCAGCTAATTATCTAATTGATGCATTAAATCTAAACCAGATAGGCTGTGTAACGTCTTCTCAATTTCCAGCTTTATCTGTTGTTCATACTGGAGAACCCTTGTCGCCAGTGCGTATATATTCTGGTACTCAGAACAATGGGGAGAAAATCGTTGTATTTGTTTCCGAGTTTAAGCCTAAGCCTAATCTCATAAATGCTATCTCAGAGGCAATTATGGATTGGACCACTAAAAAGGGATGTTCACTTCTTATATCTCCTGAGGGAATGGTTGTTGAAGGGAAATCCGCAGAAGAATCGGAATCAGTTGAGGCATACGCCATAGGCTCAACTGAAAGTGCTAGAGCAACGCTTGCGGAGAAGAAAATTGCACAATTTAAAAATGGAATTATAGCAGGTGTATCAGGAGTTTTATTAAATATTGGTAAACAATCTAATTTCAATGTAATTTCTATATTAGCAGAGGCCCATCCCAACTATCCTGATGCAAAGGCTGCAGCGGCTGCAATAAATGTTATGGGTCTTTTAATGGGCGTAGAAATAAATGTAACACCACTTTATGAAGAATCAGAACGGATTGAGAAACAACTTCAGAAGATCCATAAACAGGCTAAACCAATGGTATCTACAGGTCAGGCACCGCAACCAAGTATGTATGGATAGAGTGTAATTTACAAACAATACTCTCTTTCTATTTTTTTAATTCGATAAAGAACTTTTAAAAACATAATATCATTGTTTATATTGAATTATGGAAGAGATCCCAAAGAGTCATCCACGTTATGTTTCACTAATAACCCGGGAAAGACTTTCACAATCAATGAAAAAAGGCTTGGTTCATGAGACCGGTTTAATTGCTCATGGACGTGGGGAAGCTTTTGATTATCTAATTGGCGAAAAAACAATACCACCTGCTGAGGATGCAGAAAAGATTGCAGCAGCTGTATTATTATGTGCAAAAAATCCAGTTATTTCAGTTAATGGAAACGTAGTTGCTCTTGCTGCAGAAGGATGTATTAACCTAGCAGAATCTATTCCTGCAAAGCTTGAAGTTAATCTTTTTCATAGAACTGACGAACGCATAGAAAAACTTGAAAATGAATTAAAAAAACACGGAGCGGAAAAAATATATGGAACTACAGCTAATGCACACATTCCAGGTTTAAATCACAATAGAGGCTTGTGTGATAAAGAAGGAATATTTACTGCAGATATTGTTCTTGTATCTCTTGAGGATGGTGATAGATGTCAGGCCCTAAAAGATATGGATAAAACGGTTATCGCCATTGATTTAAATCCGCTTTCAAGAACTGCTAAAACTGCAAATATCACAATTGTTGATAATGTGATTAGAGCAATTCCAAATATCAAGAAATGGGTTAGAAAGCTAAAGGATAGAGATAGAACGGTTCTCGAAGAGATGATTATGTTGTGGGATAACAATAAAATGTTAAATGATGTGTCTTCTTTCATTTCAAAAAGACTAAATTCATTGTTCTGATTACAGGTGGAATATGAAACCTTACAGAAGTCATTATTCAAAAGATGTCACTACTGAGGATCACGGAAAAACAATAACAGTTGCTGGCTGGGTTGAAGATATTAGAAATATTGGTTCTATTGCTTTTATTATTCTTCGTGACAAGAAAGGTACTCTTCAGGTTACTGCACTTAAAAAGGAATGTCTTGAACTTTTTGAAAAACTGATTAATATTCCTCGGGAGTCTGTTATTGCTGTTAATGGTCTATGTAAAAAGAGCGATAAAGCACGGAATGATTATGAGGTTATACCCAAAGAAGTAGAAGTTTTATCTATATCTGAGACCCCTTTGCCTTTGGGTGTTGTTGATAAAGTAGAATCTGAGCTTGATACTCGTTTAGATAATCGTTTCATAGACCTCAGGAAACAGGATATCCAGGCTATTTTTAAAATTAGAAATAAAGTAATTGCTGCTGTACATGAATATCTAAGATCAGAGAATTTTTTTGAGGTGCACACACCTAATATTATAGCAAGTTCATCTGAAGGTGGTACCGAGGTCTTTAAGTTGAAATATTTTGAAAAAAGTGCTTTTCTTGCTCAATCTCCACAGCTGTATAAGCAAATGTTGATGGCAACCGGGCTTGATAGAGTGTATGAAATCGCCTGGTATTTTAGAGCAGAAGAGCATAATACTCGCAGACATCTTAATGAGTCTACTGCTGTAGACCTAGAGATGGCATTCATAAATAGTGAAGAAGATGTTATGAAGATTCTTGAAGGGCTTGTTTACAGTATGTGGAAGAGAGCGGATGAATGTAATGAAGAACTTGATATTTTAGGAAAGAAAGTTGTTGTTCCAACGTTGCCTTTTAAACGTGTAATATATGATGATGTTATAAAAAAATTAAATAAAAAGGGCTCTGAGATAAAATGGGGAGAAGATCTCGGATCTGAGGAAGAAAAACTCCTTGGAGATATTATGAAAAAAGAAGGGCATGATTTCTATTTTATCACTAAATATCCAATAGAGGCAAAGCCGTTTTATACGATGCCTGAGAAAGATAAATACTCAAGAGGTTTTGATTTAGAATGTAAAGGTGTTGAGATTGCTTCTGGTAGCCAGCGTATACATAACGTAGAACTGTTAAAAAAGAGAATTAATGCATGTAATCTTAATTCTAAAGATTTTGAGTCATATCTTAAAGCATTTCGCTATGGAATGCCCCCTCATGGCGGTTTTGGATTTGGAATTGAACGTTTTTTAATGGAACTATTGGACATTAAAAATATTAGAGAATGCATTCTATTTCCAAGGGATAGGACAAGGTTGACACCATAATACTTGCTTTTTAACAATATTTTCAAAAAATTGGGACAATTAATTTATTTTCCCTCTCTCGAAATTAAATTTCATAACATCTATTTAATCGTATCTATGTGGCATAAACTAATGCTTCATCACTTGTTATCTTTTTAATTCATACTTCGTCTACCCGTTTATTGAATAAACACTTCTGAATAGGAAATTCAAAATCATTCTTCTTACAAGTTCAGAATCACCAAAAGGATGGGCATATTTATCCCTATCATCCATCTTTCCTTTCTTCGTATGTTTTACCATTTTAATCTATCTTCTTCCGAGATTTCTTTTTAGCAATGTGTTTTGGAATTTTTTCTGGTTTATCCTTCTTTTTAAACCTTCTAAACATTGTCATTTTTTACCTCTCAATTTTCTAAATAACTTACCCCTTTATAAACTTCATTTTTTCCTTAATAATGAGTTTATGTAAGAATGTGGGAAGTGCAATATTACGACAAAAATAGTATTATAAAGCACTTGTTTGTTCAGGATACCTAAAAGAGTGCAAACAGTGTTTGTCAGGAAGTGATACTATATGATAGAAATAAAGGTACAAAATATTGTAGCTTCTACAACATTCGCAGAGAAATTGGATCTAGATGTTATAGCGCAATCGTTAGAGGACGCAGAATATGAACCCGAACAGTTCCCTGGACTGGTTTATCGGTTAAGCAATCCGAAGACAGCTACGCTTCTTTTTACGAGTGGTAAAGCCAATTGTACTGGTGCGAAGAACGTTGAAGACGTACGTAAAACAGTAGATATAATAGCAGATAAACTCAAGAAACTAGGTGTAGATGTGTATAAAAACCCAGAGATAATCATTCAGAATATAGTATCTACGGCTGACTTAGAAGGCGAGCTTAATCTTACTGAAACAGCTACAGGGCTTGGTTTGGAAAATGTTGAATATGAGCCTGAGCAGTTCCCAGGGCTGGTCTATAGGATAAAAGAACCTAAGGTAGCTATGTTGCTTTTTTCATCTGGGAAAATAGTTTGCGCTGGTGCAAGAAGCACTGAAGATGCATCAAAAGCAGTGGAGAATTTATCAGAAGAACTTAATTCCTTGGGACTGCTTCACTAAAGTATCTTCTTTTCTTTACATTAGGTGGAGACAAGAATGGGAAATATAAGACCAACTTACATAAAACGTATAGTCAAAGAACTTATCAATATGTATCCAGATAAATTTGTTGCTAGTGATTTCCAGCATAATAAAGAGAAAGTCTTAGAATTAGCTGATTTTGATAGTAAAGTAATGCGAAATCGTATTGCTGGGTTATATTACAAGAATTCTAGCAACTAAAAAAACTCAAAAGAAGGGATATAGTAATGAAACATGATACAAAGAAGAAACAAAAATCTTGGCTAAGAAACCTATTTCACCCAAAAGTTTCTCCAGTTAAAGAAGACGATACCCGTATTAGTATTTCATCGCTTAAAAAATTGGCGACGACAAAAGAACAAAAGGATATATTAAAGCTGATAGAAAAAGAGACGATACCCTCTGTTAAAGATGCATGGATAGATTATTTCCTTGAAAAAACAAAACCCTCTAAATGCAAAAAGAGTGACTAACCAAAAAATACAAACGCAGATTACTATTCCATTAGAAAATTAGTATATTCAATCAGCCTTACATCTATCAGATAAAATGAGATTTGACCTTTTTTACAATTAAAAACGAGTAGGGGACTATCTTAGCAAAAATCTTGTTTTTCCCCTGTAAAAAACGTTAAAAAATGCAGGGGACGAGATTTGAACACCAGTTTAGTCATAAAAAACAACTTTTTCTCAATATATAGTTACGTACGAAACCTTTTTATAATTTAGTTGCATACGTAACTATATTACCTCACCTTCAATCATAAAATGAGGATTGAGAAAATGAATAATCAAGAATCAATCGGACGTTTAGCAGCAATTGTCTATAGATATAGCCAAGTTCATATGAATAATGAATTAAAAAAATACAATATTGGGATTGGGCAAATTTATTTTTTAAAAAAACTATTTAAGAAGGATGGAATAAATCAAGAACAACTTGCTGAATCACTAACCTTATCCAAAGCAACTAGTACACGTGCAATTAAAAAATTAGAAAAGGGAGGATACATAATAAGAAAAAAAGATAATACTGATAAAAGAGCATACAATGTGTTTATAACTAAAAAAGGAAAAAAATTAGAGAATATTTTTAAAAATATTTCGTCAGACTGGACTGAAACTCTTTTATCTGGATTTACAGAAGACGAAAAAGAATTTTTCTTTAATTTTTTAAAAAAAGCAATTGAAAACGCCTCAGCAAATAAAGAAAAATAATAGGTATTTTTATGGTAGTCAAGAATGCTCGATTGATTGAAGGCCCTGTACAAAAAACATTGATTCGACTTACAATGCCAATGATGCTTGGAATGCTAGGTATGGTAATTTTCAATCTGTCAGATACATTTTTCGTAGGTCAATTAGGGACAAATCAGTTAGCAGCATTGAGTTTTACATTTCCAGTAGTATTGGTGGTAAGTAGCTTAGCAATGGGGTTAGGAATTGGTGCTTCTGCTGTTATTTCACGTGCAATTGGGGAGGGAAACCATGATAAAGTTAAAAGGTTGACAACAGATAGTTTAACTCTTTCTCTTATATTTGTTGGTTTTTTTGCATTATTTGGATTATTTACAATTAATCCATTATTTCGTCTTCTTGGAGCCTCAGGAGAGGTCTTGACGTATATAAGTCAATATATGACAATTTGGTATCTTGGAGTGGTTTTTGTAGTAATTCCAATGGTTGGTAATAACGCAATTCGAGCATCTGGTGATACCAAAACACCAGGGTTAATCATGGTTTTTGCAGCATTTATAAATATTGTTTTAGACCCAATTTTTATTTTTGGAATTGGTCCGTTTCCTCGTTTGGAAATTGCAGGTGCGGCCATTGCAACAGTAATAGCAAGAGCGTCTACGTTAATATTGTCAATCTGGTTTTTAGCTTTTAAGGAAAAAATGATTACCGTTAAGATACCTGATTTTAGAACCGTTGTTGACTCCTGGAAACAAGTTTTATATATTGGTTTACCAACTGCAGCAACAAAAATTGTGATTCCTCTGGGTGCCGGAGTTATTATAAGTATCGTAGCTAAGTATGGTTCTGAGGCAGTTGCAGGTTTTGGAGTTGCAACTCGGATAGAATTTTTTGCGTTAGCAGTTATTATGGCACTTTCTAGTGTGCTTGCTCCATTTATTGGTCAGAATTGGGGTGCTGGTAAGTTTAGTCGAATTAAATCAGGTATAAAATTCAGTTATAAATTTTCTCTAATATGGGGTTTAGTTATTTTCATAATATTTGCAATTTTAGGTGGTTCAATTGGTTCATTATTCAGTAATAATCCTAATGTTATTTCAGTAATCAGTCTTTATCTTTTGATTGTTCCGATAGGTTATGGTCTGTATGGGATTTTAGTTATGGCAACATCCACAATGAGTGTTTTAAAAAAACCAATACATGCAGCAATCTTAACACTTACTCAAACATTTTTATTATACGTTCCCATGGCATATATCGGCTCATACTTTTTTGGATTGTGGGGAGTTTTTGCTGCTCTTCCAACATCATATTTCATTGCAGGTATTATTTCAAATTTTGTTCTAAATCGAATTGTTTTATCAAGGGAAAAATCAAATACCACTAGAATACAAAAATAATTTTACTTTTACAACTTAAAAATAACATAAAGATTAATATCTTGTTAATATTTTTAATATCCACATCAGGATTCAAGCCCTATATTTTTGCAACTTGAAGTTTAAATCTCTTTTTGAAAAAATATGATTTTCTCCTGTTGACTTCAAAACGTAGACTTAATTAATAAGTTGATGATTTGTGACTATGATTCGGGGAGTTATAGATATGGATAAACAAGTGGATGAATATATAAAAAAACAAAAATCCCCACAAAAAGAGATTATACAAAAAGTAAGAAAAATTTTTCTAAAAACACTTCCAAGTTGCGAAGAAAAAAGTGCTTGGGGCGTCATAGCATTTGCGGATGGTAAGTTTTATATCGCTGCAATGAAGAATCGTGTACATGTTGGCTTTGCGATCAATGGATTGGACAAAGAAGAGATAGGTTTGTTTGAGGGAAGCGGCAAAACAATGAGACATATTAAAATTCATTCATTGGAAGATATTGATGAGAAAAAACTTGTAAAACTGATAAAATTAGTGGATAAGAAAACTATCTGTAAACCATGCTAAAATATAATCTACAGACTAGTTACAAGTTATATTTTTCTATAAGAAATAAGATTTTACCAGTAAAAAATATAAATTGAGAGAACTAGTAATATGATACCAAATAGAATTTGCATTCCAATAATTAATTTAAAGACACGAGGTTTTTCTTCACGTTTAATTTTTCTTAAAGTAAATTTACCTAATAAAACAATACCATATCTATATTCTATTGCTGTAATTAGAAAAATAATGATACTTACCGCAAGTGTAAGATAAAATTGAAATGCCATGTCATTCAAATAAATGATTTTTGTTAATAACTTTATTTGTATGTCAATCTTCCTCACATCCATCAGACAATACGAGATTTGAACTTTTTTACCATTAAAATGGAGTTGGGGACTGTTTTGTAAAAAATCCTGTTTTTCTCCTGTTAAAAACGTTAAAAAATGCAGGGGACAGGATTTGAACACCAGTTTAGTCATAAATTTTTACAATAATTTAAAAAGATTGAACCGTCTTATCCTTTAGAATTTAGGAAAGTGATTAAATGGAAGGTATGGAATATTTCTATGAATTATTTCGCGGTCTACCTCGCGGTGGACCTGGTGATAACAAATCTACCAGAAAGGCATTTTCTTATCTGAAAAATTTACCGTCTGAACCCTTTATTCTTGATATTGGATGCGGATATGGTATTCAAACTCTTGAGTTAGCAAGAATTTCCAAAGGTAAAATTATTGCTTTAGATAACTACCAACCTTTTTTAGATATTCTAATGCAGAATGCAAAAAAAGGAGGATTTGATAATAAGATTATTCCAAAAAATCAATCAATGCTTGAGATGGATTTTAAAAATGATACTTTTGATATTGTTTGGTCAGAAGGAGCAATTTTTGTTATAGGATTTCGGAATGGATTAAAAAAATGCAATCAACTTCTAAAAAACAAAGGGCATTTTGTTGTAAGCGAAGCAGTATTGTTATTACCGAACCTTCCAAAACCATTAAAGGAATTCTGGGGTGAAGTATATCCTGATATAAAGGACATAAAAAGCAATATTTCTTTGATTGAAGATGAGGGCTTTAATGTATTATCTCATTTCACACTACCAAAATCATGTTGGGTTGATTTTTATTCGCAAATGAATAAAGAGATAAAAGAATTAAAGAAAAAATATCATAATAATAAAATTGCTTTACAAGTGTTTGAAAAGTGCGAAAAAGAATCTAATATATATGCTAAGTATTCCGATTATTTTGGCTATGAATTTTTTATTACGCAGAAGAATTAAATTATAAAAAGTGCAGGGGACGAGATTTGAACACCAGTTTAATGGCAAAAAAACAAGGTTTTCTCCCGTTTAGGATTTTTTGACTTTCCATGGTGAGGATGTGGCTATTAAGCAAATTCCGACAATACCTACAACAGTTGCAATGCCTGTTGTTCTTTCACCAAACAGACTGCCCTCAAACATTATGGCCGCACCTGTTAATGCCAATATAATTCCTAATACAAATAACACTTTTTTCATCTTTCTTCCTGTTTTTTGATTATTTAACTTGTCTTAAATTTTTCTAACGAGATTTGAATTCGATTTTACCGGTAAAAAATCAACATATTCTCCAGGTGAACTTCGAATTCTATTTATGTCAGTTATACATTAGAATCCATGTAACTATTAGATATAAAAAATATTTGAGAATGTATCCTCTTTCCAAGGGGTTATGCACGTTGTACTCCATAATATGTCAATTTTTCGCTTATTTCACATAAAATATGCAGGAAAGTTTTTATAAAGAAAATCGTTGGTTTCTATCGAGCAAACATTAATAATAATTATCTTTAAGGTGTTATTATGCAAAAAAATGGGGGAGTTATTAATAAAAAATTGAATGATTTGTTTGGAAAACCAAAAAATGAATGGAAAACTGTAGATCAAATGATTTTTGGTGTTGATGACTATTTTAATGTCCCAAAAAACAGTCATAAAATGCGTGAAAAAGCAATAATTGAGGTGTTTAATTATCATTATAAAAATAATTTGTTTTATAACCAATTTTGCAAACATAGAAAAATATCACCAGACAATATAAAAAGCGAAAAAGATTTTACAAAAATTCCGATGATCCCAGATGCATTTTTTAAAGACTATCCGTCTGAAAAACCACATGACGTTTATAAATGGCTATACCAAGTATCATCTGTTGATATTGGTAAATATGATTTTACTGGAAAAAATTTAACTCAGTTTCTAGGATGGGCAGAAAATAGACTTAAAGGTTTAATTTTACATTCAAGTGGAACAAGTGGTAAATTCAGCATTGTATTTAGAGATGAAGAAACAATGAAAAGAATAATATATACATTGTTAAGAACTATTCTCTTTCAAGTAACAGATTTGGATGATAATGCTCATTTTGTTTACCCTGGTTCAACTAAAACATTTCTTGCAGGAGGACACGCAATTGGTAAAGCATCAGAACTTTTTGATGATGAACATAAACATTTTTCATCAGATAGAGTTCTTAGTCTGGAAATTATCAAATTAATGTCCTCTGGACAAGCTGTAGGATTAAAACAAAAATTAGAATTAAAATTGATACAAAAAGCACTGGTAAAAGGTCAAAATAAAATTATAAATCTTCTACAGGAATTAGAGAAAAAAAATGAACAAGTTGCCATGGTAACTTTTCCTATTCTGATTTGGGAGATTATGAATGTCATGGAAAAAGAAGGAATTACAATGAATCTTGGAGAATCCAATAGCTTTATTTTGTCAGGCGGCGGATGGAAAATCCATGCACATAAAAAAGTATCAGAAGACGAATTTGCTACAAGAATAGAAAAATGTTTTGGCATTCCAAAAGAAAATTATAGAGATTTATATGGAATGAGCGAAATGAATGGTGCTGCTCTTTCATGTGAGGCGAGATATAAGCATTTAACTGATTGGATTTATCCAATGGTACTAGATGATAATATGGAACCTGTTGGCTTCGGAGAAACAGGACGGTTTGCATTTCTAGATTCTGCTGGTTATGGATATCCAGGTTTTATTATAACTGGTGATCGTGTCACATTACTTGAAGAATGCCCGAAATGCGGAAAATCAGGAATTGTTATTAAATCAGAAGTTACAAGAATGAAAGGAGCTGAAGGTAGAGGATGCGGTAATCTAATGAGAGACTTAATGGCAGAAGAAATTGCGAAGTAGTGATAAAATGCCAGGTAGAATAAGTGAAGCAATTGATAAAGGATTTTTTATACCATGGCCAATGCTTAGAAATTTTTTTGGTACAATTGGTCCTATAACCTATATAGTTTTAAAACATCCAGAAGTAATAAAAGGTAATTTTTCACATTATCACACTCGATTAAAAAAATCAAGATTTCCTTGGGCTCACCTAGTAAACGAAAGTAAATATGATTCAACTAAAACCTTATCAAAGGAGGATTATGAGAATCTACCACCTGTGAGTAATGAGAAATATTTGAGACCAACAAGATTATGTGAATGTGATACTCCAGAAGTTAGAGCTATTGCAAAGAAAATAGGAGCAGGTGAGTTATCTGATCTTGAGTTTGCTCATGCTGCTTATAAATGGGTTATGGAGGAAAAAGAATTTGTTGCAAAGCCTATGATTGGTGCTCTTCAAGTTTTTAAAACTAGAGGGGGAGTATGCCTGGATCAACTTTCTCTCCTTGCAGCAATAGCTCGAGCAGGTGGAATTCCTGCTAGATATCGACTATATGCTTTGGCCCCTACTGAGCCTTTATATGATGTTTTTGTTGCACCAAATCCAATTTTGAAAGAAACTATTGAGATGTTAGGCTTTATTGATGCTTTGCATGGTGAAGCGGAGCTTTTTGTTGATGGAAAATGGATAGCTGGGGATCCCACGTTTTCTCCATCACTTGCTGCTGGACTAGATATGCCAGTAACGTATCTTGGTGAAGAACCAGGATGGAGAGTAAGAGTTGAAGGATCAGGTGATATACGTTTTGAAGGTTTCCCGGCTGTATTTCATCATCTTATGATTCCAACTTTAATGATTGTACTAAAAACGATTGACGAAGCAAATAAAACTCTTGATGAAATCAGAAAAAAAGGCAAAGAAATCCTTGAAAACACTACTATCGAAGAATATAATAAAAAGAAAAAGAAAACGTTTAAACCAAAAATACCAACATTAGATGAAGTAAAAGAATTCAGGGAAAAAATCACAGTTTAGTTATATAAAAAAAGTGCAGGGGACGAGATTTGAACTCGCGGACCTCTACAGGACAAGGCCCTCAACCTTGCGCCGTTGACCAGGCTTGGCTACCCCTGCAAATGAAAGAGAGTCCCAAAATGATAAATACAATATTTATCTTTTCTGGTAATACTAAATTTTATTTACATCTATTCCACAGATATCGCTTAATTCTTTATGAAGAGCAATAAGGCGTCTTGCGTACTCGTTATTATTATCCATTAGTGCTCTTTCCACCTCATATTCAATGCTTTGTTTTTTATTGTGATCAATTAAATTATCTGCATGACAAACAATTTTCTCCTCTAATGTCTCAGGTATAAAATCTTTAGCAGGAAGACCTAATTTTTTTGCTTCATTTGCCGGCAGGCCAGCTCCGATGTGTCTTTCAATAATACGAATAATTTTTTCAGGTAGACAGAGTTTTTTTGCAATTTTTCCCCCCTCAACAGCATGACTAATATCATGAGTTTTTGATCGCCCTATGTCATGAAGAAGAGCACCTGCCTCAACAAGAGTGACATCAGCATTTGCTCTCTTTGCTAATTTAACAGCCACAACTTTAACGGCTATACAATGTCTAATAACTTCATCCGAACACCCACTTTCTTTAAGAAGATCAAGACACTCTGACGGATCCGGGATAAAGCTCATGAAACACCTATTTTTCTTTAGATACAACTTTTTTCCCAGAATTACTAGGTAGGATTTCTATTTTTCCGTTAAATCTTTTCCTTTGCCACATGCCTTTGGTATATCTATCCAAAAAAATTGCAAGAGCAGCAACCTCAGAATGCGGCTGATTCCCAATTGAAACGTTATAGTCAGCGGCTTCATAGATTTGGGGCGGTACTTTTTCAGCTCCAACTATTATAAGTAAATCTTTAGTTTTATCAATTTTTTTAATTGATTTCTCTAACTCTTCACCGTACATAGTAAGATGAACAATGTTGCCCTTCCAGTCTCTTATTATTTTTTTCTCATCAACTCCTGTTTCTATCTCAAAATTTCCCCCGAAACGACGGTAGGTAGAACGAATGGTTTCCTCAATTTTTTTATCCTCTGTATCAATAAAAACCTTATCGGCACCAAAAGCTCTTGAAACAAGTGCAACATGAGTTGTTATTCGTTTATCACGACTGATTCTATGGCCAATTCTTAAAATATTTATCATTTAATAGCAAAGAGAAATAAAGGTTAGATATTAAAATTATTTTCTTTATCTTGGTTTAAAACCGTTACTAAAAGTCCCATCTGTATTTTGAACCATAACCGTTGCGTTTCGTTTCTTTGCAATCTTTCTTGCTTCATTTATTGCATTTTCTTTTGTTTTATGGTGGCTAAATATTTTACCATGACCTCTCACTGCCCAATCACCACGAACTTCACCAGGTTGTGGTTTGCTTACAACATAAATAACATTAGACGGTTTTCTATGAGATTCAGATTTCTGTGTATTAATAGTTCTTTTTCCAATTATTTTATCAACAGTTTTTTCAATTTCAGAATGAGGTTTCCTAGCTTTTGTTATATGAAGAGTATCTATATTTTCTTCAATAGCATCTACATCTCTCCAGATCCTTTGATCAGATGATGCAGCGGTTCCTTTTTTTGAAGTGGAAACACCCGTATAAAGTGTTTCTTGATGTTCAGCTAATGGTTGATCGTCTGGCTCTTGATCCGTTTCAATATATTCCTCTGCATCTTCTTTTATTGTCTCGGCTGGTTCTGTTATTTTATCTTCTTTTGACTTTGATTTACCAAATAATTTCCATCTAGACATATAATGAACTCCCCCAAATGATTTACTCGACATCTAGTAGATAATTCTTCTCCGTTGATAAATCTTTCTTTATTATAGATAGAAATTAAAAAAGAGTAATTAGAAAAACATTTAGGTTAAACACATTATTCGAAGGATAGAAAACAAAGGGGCTTATGGTCTAGTGGTTATGACGTCGCCTTCACACGGCGGAGGTCGCCGGTTCAAATCCGGCTAAGCTCATATTAATTTTCCTTAAAAGTAACTGTATACTTCAAATATTCCTGAGAAATAAAATCAAGAGATTCTCCATCAACTTCTGCATACGGATACATGAAATAATTTAGGGGGCCTTCGTTTTGTTCAGGATTTAAAATAATATCTCTACCTGTTGAAAGGTCAATATATGTTTCAGTTTGTGCTCCAAAAAAATAGTCTCGAGCTTCAATTACTTCAGAATTATTAATATCAAGGTCTTCGTTTAACATTAATTTTGCTACATCTGAAGGATCAACTGGTACCCATCCGTAGTTAGGAAGGTAAAATTCAGCACGACAATGATATGCTCCTGTTATATCTCCATCTTTTGAAATTCTTGTCCCTAATATTTCTCTTGCTGGAACACCTGAAGTTCTTGATAACGCCACAAAAACAGAGGAGAAATCAACACATTTACCTTTCAGAATTTGAAGAAGTTCACATACGTCTCCATCCCCGCAAAAACTTAGATCTGGATCACGCTCTCCATGTTCAACAAGATAATCATATATTGCTGTTGCCTTGTTTAATATTGTTGTTTTTCCTTCTGTTACCTCATCTGCAACTTCTTTAACTATACCTGAATTTGGAGCAAGACTTGTTGGCTGTAAAAATTCTTCCATTTCAACTGGAATTTCTCCTTCGTCTCCTGGAAAATTTTTCAAAACTACCTCACTTCGCCAGACATCAAACGAGAAATTTAAATTTGGAAATTCTTGTGGTTCATTCCATTCTGCATAAATTATCATATTTCCGTTTATACCCTCCCGAAGTATACCACTATAGTTATAATTACCAGTAATTGTTACATTCTCAATTTTTTGGTACTCATTTGATACAGGATAGGGAGCCCATATGCGGACATTTTCTGCAGTTTCATTTGTTCTTATAGTTATATCAAAAGTCATTATTCCTTGTTTTTCTGCTAATGTTACTTCATCTGTTGATTTGTATTTTATTTCTTCGACTCTAGTTTGTTCTTCAACACAGCCAACAAAGAGTATACAAACTAAAAGCATTAAAATAAGAATACTACATAGTTTATTTTTAAACATTACTGTCGGTAATTATTTTATATTATTAAAATTAACTACAGCCAAGAAAGTTTTTATATTAATTTTTATTAGAGAGCATAATGAGAAAAAATTTAACTTCAAGAAATAAAAAAAAAATTCATTTAAAAAAGATAATAATTTTTACAATTATCTTTTGTTTATTCCTTGAGATTAATGAAGTAGGTATTTCAGAGGAAAACAAAGATAAGATAATTTATATAAGCAGCTCAGGTTTGGGAAATTTTACCAAAATACAAGATGGTATTGATGAAGCAAAGTTGGGTGATACCATTTATGTTTATAATGGGACCTATTTTGAAAATGTTGTAATTGATAAATCAATTATTCTAATTGGGGAAAATAAAAGTAATACAATAATCGATGGAAGAGTCGCTGGAAATACTATTAAAATTAATGCAGATCAAGTTACTATTAAAAATTTCACTATTCAGCATAGTGGTCTTATTTACCCAAACTCAGGTATAAATTTAAGCTCAAACTATAACATTATTGAAAACAATCTCATAACCGATAATTTTTATGGTATGACACTTTATTTTTCTTCAGAGAACACAATTAGAGGAAATACCATTCAAAATGATGATCATTGTGGTATATACATTAGTAAATCAAATAACAATTCAATTATTAAAAATATAATTCAAAATAACAATTTTAATGGTGTAGGAGTGTATTATTCTTCAGATAACAATATTATTGAAGGAAATACCTTTATTAATAATGGTTTTTGTGGAGTAAATATTCGTATTTCCTCAAATAATAACGTAATTAATAACAACTTTTCAGATAACAATATTGGCATTCATCTTCCTAATTCTCCCAACAGCGCTAGAAATAATACTTTTTCAAATAACAATATTGATATAGAAAGAGAGTTTGTATTATCTGAAACTGAATCTCTATTAATATTTGTATTTGCTGTTATTATAGGTTTAATTGTTGTTATCTTATATAGAAAAAAAAGAGCTAAAGTTTAAAAAATAAGTTTGAGTAAAAATAATTTTTAGTAATCAAATCAAAGTTTTTTCTATAAACATCCCTGGAGTCTAGCAAGGCCCATTTTGTTTTTCTATTTTTTATCTATCAGAGTTTTTATCCCATTCTCAGTTAGCATCACCATATCATATGATATATATTGTAAAATCTCGTATACTAGTAATTTCCTAACGATAATGCTCAACTCTTTACGAGAGATTTGTAGTAATTGCCTCGCTTCTTCGGCATCCATATCTTTAGAATAAAGCAGTTGTATAAATTCGTACTCTTTTTCATTGAGTTCAACTATTTTGTCGGAATTTAATGGTAACTCATTAAACCCAGTCATCTCAATTATATAATCCTTGACAATTTTATCCAAAGGTAACCTATCTAAAATGTTACCTTTTTTATCATAGATGGCACAAACGTTATCTTTGTATTCCCAAAACGCGACTTTATCCCATGCAAAGTTAATGAGGCTTGCAAAACTACTGTTTTTCTCTTTTTTGGATTTGATTTTCTGATATGAATTAGGAAGTGATATCTCCATTTTCTTCTGTTTATAAAAATAATGTTGTTCAATTTGGATAAGGTCGATATCCACACCACGACTCTTAAGGGCTGTAATGTATCGATCTTTAATATGCTCTTTAAGTTCTGTTATAACATATAACCCTGCATTTTTATCTTTCATATTCATACTAGCGATTCTAATAATGGATTCAACTGCCCTTCCGATTTCAGCAGGATCGATAGAATCTAAATCATCTTTAATATTTAGCACCTCGTCATCATCTTCTGAGTGTCCAGTTTTTATTACTTTCACATATTTTAAAAAATCAAATTTATCCTTCATCGTTTTAAGAATATCATTTATAATCATTATGGAATAATTGTTAGAGGTCCGTCGTTTTAATGTTATATGGAGGGCATTAATAGTATGTTTAAATAAATCAGAATTTGAAATTTTGTTTTTACGCTGTTTAACTTGAGATTTAGTTTTCATGTCCTTCATCACGTTATACTTTCTAATTTCTAGTATATAAACATATCTAGTTAAAACGCCATAACGAAAAAATAACAAGCTGAATATTAATAGTAATTGAGTAAAAACCAGTCGAACCATGACTCTTTATTCAATATTAACTTTGTATCCAGATCCAGGTTTTTTCTTCTCTTTACGTTTTATGACAACATCAAGAATCCCGTTTTTATATGTAGCCTTTGTCGTTTTTGGAATAACATCACAAGGAAGATCAAGACGTTTATGATATTTCCTTTTAGGAGTATTAACCGTAATTTCAATTGTATCATTTGTCACATTGAGATCGACATCTTCCTTTTCAACACCAGGAATTTCAACAGTAACTGCAACATCATCATCACCCTCAATAATATCTGTTAAGGGTTTTCGCTCTTCAGATATTAAAGGCTCTCCATCTGGTGATTTTATCGGTCTGTTACCAAAATCTTCAATCCGAGGTTTACCATCAGGCCCAAGCTGGATTTTATAACCATGGACAACAGGTTTTCCAGGTTGCGCGTTGGAAAACATCTTCATCATTTCTTCAGTCATTCTACGAATATCTTCCATGACTCGATCGTCGTTAAATAAATCTCGAATGAAATCTTCATCGAAACCGAACGTATCAAATGGGTTTCTTCGTTTTTTTCTTTTATTTCTATCTTCATCAACTGAATCCATTTTTATCCCCTATTATTTTTCACATTATTTGTATATCAACTACTATTTAATACTTTTTATCTATAGATTCTTGAATTCGTCATTTAATTCTTCTAATAATTTTTTTGCTCTTCTTGTAAGTTTTTTTGGTGTTATTACATTGATTTCAATATATAAGTCACCTTGTCCTCTCCCATACAAATCAGGCATACCTTTTCCACGGATCTTTAAAATATCACCATTTTGAGTCCCCTCAGGAATCCTAAGTTTTTCAACTTTACCATTAAAAGTATCAACATCGATCTTTGTACCAATAGCTGCCTCTGGAAATGTTATATTTTTAACCATGTGAAGATCATGTCCTCTCCTGTTAAACTCAGAATGTTTTTTAACATGAATTACAACATAAAGATCACCACTGCCACCACCCCCTGCTTCGCCTTCACCAGCAAGCCTTAATTGTGATCCATCATCAACTCCTCTTGGAATTTTAAGTTCTATACCCCTTGTCTTTTGTAATATACCTTTACCGTTACATTCAGGGCAACGCTCTTCAATAAATGTTCCCTGACCATGACATTTACCACAAGTTGTAACCTGAGTAAACATACCAAAAGCAGTTCTCCTAGATATTCTCATCTGACCTGTGCCGTTACATTGAGGGCAATTCTTGGGGCTTGTCCCAGGTTTAGCACCACTACCATTACAATTATCACATGTTTCACTTCTAGGAACTCGTATCGTTGTTTCAAGTCCTCGATATGCATCTTCAAGATTTATTTCAACATCGTATCTAAGATCTGCACCCCGCCTCTTGCGAGGATAGCCTCTATCAAAACTCATTCTATGTCCAAAAAATCGTTCAAAAATATCATCAAAACCGAAATTAAAGTCAAATCCCCTGCCTCTAAAAATTTCACTGAAATCAGCACCTCTAAAAATGTCTTCATAACTATATCGCTGATCTATTCCTGCATGACCATATTGATCAAATAACCTTCTTTTTTCATCATCATATAAAACTGCATATGCTTCAGAAATCTCTTTGAACTTCTCCTCAGCATCTTTTGCTGGATTCTTATCAGGATGATACTTTAATGCAAGTTTTCTATAAGCTTTTTTAATCTCTGATTTACTTGCATTCTTTTGAACACCTATTACTTCGTAATAATCTCGTTTAGCCATAATTCAAACCATGGTAAAATAAAACTAGTATATCTTTTTTACCAGGAAAATTTAAAAAAAATCTATATGATTGTGTTCATAAGATAAAGCAAGATGTCTCCAAGAATAAAAGCACATATGAAGCCAGCAAGAAGTGGTATCATAAAAGGTATCTTTGGTGTAACCCAAATTTCATTTATACCGTTTTTTTCAAACTCGTCTAATTCATCATCTACATCAAAATCTTTTGGCATGTAAACAAACTTTCTCTTACCCTCCACAATTTTTTCAAGAGGCCAAATAAATTTTTCCCTTGCCTTATCGACATTCATTTTGTATCCTAAAATGCAGAATGGAAACTGGATATTTCTCTTAGCAATATTATATATTAACAAACTTAAGGGTATAAAAAGAAACAAGATAATCGAGTTGGAAAATATGAACCATGAAGATGGCATGAGAGAACCATTCCATATTGGAAATTGGGATATTGCTGGTTCTATTGGTACAAGTATCGCAATTGCCATCAATGCTTTTGCATCAGCTCCACCGAATACTAGTCTTAGTTGAAATAACACATAAATAAGACCAATCATTATTGGGATAAATATAAGATAATTAGTATATTCACCAAATCCAACAGTAAAATATTGTATCAGTAGTATAATTCCTCCAATGCTGCCCATTATAATCCATAAAATGTTTGATGCTCTTCTCGTTTTGATATCAGTATATGAAGCATAAGAAAGAATTAATATCCCTACAATTAGTCTTGTAATATCGAGCAAGGCGATAGTCTCTACCATAATTGATAAAGGATAACAAAAAAGACCATATTAAGGTAATGATGTGATTTTTATAATTTTAAGAAATCAAAAAAGTAAAAAAAATAGAAATAAAGAGAAGTTGCCCTGCAGTAAGGGCAATTGTTGGATATATTGGTCTAGTAACTTTTACTAAACTGCAACTGTTGGGCTGGTCCAGATAATATTGCCCTCATAGATAAGATCAGCTATATATGTTCCAGCATCAGCAAAATCTATAATGAAGTAATCACCAACTTCTACATTTCCAGATACAACTGCATATTGTCCATCAATTATGGAACCTTCTGCAACAGAACCATTCGCCCATGATACCTTAACCTGTGTCCAATCTAGTCCTGCGTCTGCATTAGTTACTTTGAATGTCACATTATGGGTAGAGGTATCTATTTTCGTCTGAATTGCAGATATCGTTTTTCCAGTAGTTTCAGGTGTTATCATTCCACTGACGTAGACGTACACTGTTGCTGCTATCGCAACTGTTATTGCAACCATAAGAATGACACCAATAACAGCAGACACTGCTTCTTCATCTTCTACAAATTTTCTATTTGCCTTCATATTCCCATTCTCTCCTAGCTTTAATTAAAGCTTTTAACAGTAAATAACACAAATGGTATATATACTTTTTGAATATTAACCATCCAAACCCATTTTTTAAGCGTTTACTTTTCACCAATTGTGTTAATTAATGCCATGTTAATATTTAACAATATAACTATTTATATTTTTCTGAAAAAACTATCAAAACGCAATAAGTTCAATTTGTAAAAATGTTCAGCTATAATATACGACATAATATTTTTAGTTTTTTACATTACTTCGGAATGTAAGATTTTATTGACTGCTTCTACAAAATTACGATGATCATCGTTAGGATAACGTGTTTATCACTCGTCTTCAAATTGTACAATTTCTACCTCTTTTATAGCTACCTTCTGAAGTACTGCTTTTAATAGAAACGTTTATTAAATTAATAGTACCTTACGTATCTGAAAATTGGAATGGGATGCCACAAATTCAATATTGTAGTGCATCTACTAAGTCCAAGGAGATTTGGTAAGAATGCCTAATTTAAATAATAAAAAAAATAAGCGGATTGTATCTGAACTTGATATTTTTTTAGTAATGGAGCTAGGGGTTTTCAGTTCACTTAAAGGAAAAAAAATTAGGTTTAACCCAAAACCTGATTCAAGTAAAACAGCTGATGTAGGAGATGAGAATCAAGTTGAGTACCATTTAGAAATTGTAAAGGAGATTGACCAATTAATCGAGAAGCCCGGAGAAGAATCACATATGAAAGTACCTAAATCTCTATCTAAAAAACAGCAGACATTATCTTTGAACGAAGTAATGGAGATCAGAGAACCTCAAACAAGAAAACCAGAAATACCTAATTTTCAAACAGATATAGAATTAAAAAATGTTTTTGGAGAATTGGGCCAAGATAAAAAGTTATTTGAAATAGAAATTCCAACTGAGACTCCTTTTAATGATAAAAATAAACAAGAGAATAGCGATGATTTTGTAAAATGGATATTAGATGAACTGGATAAGAAATCTCAAAAATCGTCTATGGGGCTTGGCCAAATTAGAGTTAGGGAAAAAAACAAAACAACTAATCATAAAGCCAGTGAAACTAAAAAAATCAATAATTTTACAAAAACAAAAATCGAATTAGAAGAAACAAAAAGGGAAATCGAAGAAAAGAAAAAAGCACTCGAAGAAGCAATAGAAAAAGAAAAGGCAAAAGAATTGGAATTAAAGAAAAAAGGGGAGGAAAAAAAGAGTGAAGAAAAACTTCAAAAATTGGAATTAAAGAAGAGATTAAAAGAGAAGAAACTTAGAGAAAAAGAGGCGGAAAAAGCTGAGAGACAAAAAGAAAAAGAATTGAAAAACCTTGAGCAAGAAAAAATAAAAGAGGAACAAATAAAAAAAATAGAAAAGGAAAAGGCTGAAAAACAAAAAGAGCTAGAGAAAAAAAAGAGAGAAAAAGAAGAAAAATTGAAATACAAAAAATCTGAAAAGAAAGGAATCAGTTTTTTCAAAAAGGAAAAAGTAAAAGATAAAAAAGAAGAAGAGGAAGACAAACTGTATGATACAGATGAGATACAATTAGACGAGATAATGGATGAAAAAATTCTTTTAGATGACGATGTTGAAAAGCTTCTTCCAATAATTGATGAACTTTTAGAGAATCTCCCTAATGAGGTTATAGACGAGTTTGCTCAATCTGAGAATTTTACACTTTATGAAAAAGTTATGAGTAAATACAAGAAAAAGTGATTTTATGGGATTATTAGAAAAAGCGCAGTATAAAAAGCAAACATTGAAAAAAACAGAAGACGCCATAGAGTCAAATATATTAAAAGAGAAGAAAGCAGAAATACAATTGAAACCACCAGGCCTTTTAGAAAAAGCAAAGGGAAAAAGACAAAAAATAGTCTCAGTAAAAACAGTTGATAAAAAAGAAAGTAAAGTAATTAAAGGTGATGTCCAGAAAAAATTTTACACAGTAGCAAAGGGTAAAGGAAAAGCTGGAAAGGAAGTTATAGAAAAAAGAACAGGGTTCGGATGGAACGGGCTAGGTACCAGGAAAATTGTTTTTGATAATGATATTAATGAATATATTTATGAGCTTTCAGAGCCGGTTTTAAATGAAGATGAGCAAGATATAAAGGATGAATTATCTCATTTGTTTAAAATGCTAGCTGACGTAAATATAACTAATATGAATAAAGAAGAGAAGGAAAAGTATCTTGAAGAAACATTGGAGCAGATAATTATTGATAACAATATCAAATTTGGTTTAGAAAAGAAGAAGGAACCTGAGAAACAAAATAAAGGTCTCGGATTTTTAAAGAGAGAAAAAAAAGATGGGGGAAAAACAATAAAAGTGGAAAAAAACAAATCATTTAAAGAGAAAATATTTTCAAAAAAAGATAAAACCAAAATAAATAAAACCAAAATAGAACCTAAGCAAGATAAAGGGGAACTAACTGAAGCGGAAAAAAAATCTAAGAAAAAGATTTTTTATAATATTTTTAGAGAGTTTTTAGGGTATGGTAAAATTGACATTATAATGGAAGATGATGGTATTGAAGATATATCTTGTGATGGCCATCATGTTCCCATCTTTCTTTATCATAAAGAATATGATGAAGTTACTACGAATGTAAAGTTTGATGATGAAAATGAATTGAATTCTTTTGTTGTGCGTCTTGCACAGATTTGTGGTAAGCAAATCTCTATTTATTCTCCTATTGTTGATGGTAAATTACCTGATGGTTCAAGGCTTCAAACAACTCTTGCAAGAACTGTTACAAAGGGTTCAACTTTTACCATTCGTAAGTTTAAAGAAAACCCACTTACCCCTGTTGATTTGATTGGCTTCCAATCACTTTCTCTTGATATGGCTGCTTATTTTTGGATGGCTATTGAAAGAGGTGCGTCAATACTGTTTTGTGGTGGAACAGCAAGTGGAAAAACCACGGCACTTAACGCTTTATCACTTTTCATACCAGCTCAACATAAAATTATTACAATTGAAGATACTAGAGAGATTAATCTCCCTCACAAGAATTGGATAGCTGGGACTACAAGACAAGGTTTTTCATCATCAGAGGTAGCTAAAACTGGCAAAGATATTGACATGTTTGATCTAATACGTGCTGCACTCCGTCAGAGACCAAAAGTTGTAATGGTCGGAGAAGTGAGAGGAAAAGAAGCATATAGTTTATTCCAGGCTATGGCAACTGGCCATACATCTTATGCTACTGTTCATGCAAGTGATATACACACTCTTATACAAAGACTTGAGAACCCTCCGATATCACTTCCACGTGCGCTACTTACATCTCTTGATATAATAGTGTTTCAAAACGCAATTGATATCGCTGGTAAAACAGTAAGACGGATGACGAGCGTAACTGAAATAGTCAAGTTGGATCCAGATACAAATCAACTTATTTTCATGGAACCATTTAAATGGATTTCAAAAACAGATGATAAATTTGAGAGTAGTGGGGCAAGTAAAATATTGAACGACATTAGACTCCAAAACGATTGGTCAGAAGAAAGAGTATGCCAAGAACTTGAAAATAGGAAACTAATACTTAGATGGATGTTAAAGAAAAACATTAGAGACTATAAAGATGTTGGAAGAACTGTTTCTGATTATTGTAAGTATCCTGAAATAATACTAAAGAAAGCCATGGAGGAAATAAAGAAGTGAAATCTACTAAATATACAAGGTTTTGTCGACAGCTATTTACAAAAACATTCGAAAGACTTGACATAAGTGAGACAAACAAAAAAAGAATGCTTGAAAAAGCTGACATTGCCATGGTTTATAAGGAGTACTATTCTATGGTTTTAATGAACATTATAATTGGTTTTATATCCACATTTATATCCACATTAATCTTGTATATAATTGCTCCTCATCCTATTACAGCGCTATTACTTCTTGTTGTTTCTTCTCTAGCAACCATTGGGATAGGTCTCTATTATGTCAGCTTACCACGAGCAAAAGCAAAAGCTAGGGGTAAGAAAATTGATAGGCATCTACCTTACGCTGCAAATTTTATTAATACAATGTCTGTAGCAGGCATTTCACCAGCAGAAATATTTGAAGCACTTTCAAATGTAGAATTATATGGAGAGATACAAAAAGAAGCACAAAAGATTGCAATAGAAATTAATATGATGGGTATCGATACAATTACTGCACTGAAAAACGCAATCAATATATCGCCATCAGATAAATTCAAAGAATTTATCCAAGGTATTCTAGCTGTTATACAATCCGGTAGTGAACTCGGACCATATTTTGACAGATGTGTTGAAAGATATATGACAAATGATCTAGTTGAAAGAAAAAGAGATTTAGAATCACTTGCTATAATGGCAGAATCATTTGTTGTAACAGTTATTGCGTTTCCGCTTTTTCTGGTTATAATAATTTCTGTAATGGGGCTTACAAGCGGTGGAATAGATTTTGTATTTTTGTATATTATAGCAGGCGTTATACTACCACTAGCGTATGTAGGGTTTTATGTAATGATGAGCTCTGGGATGGGAGAATCAATATGAAAAACCCTATTAAACCTAAAAAATATAATATAAAACGTTTTTATGGCAAGGATAAGAATATCCTAATCCTTTTAGGTATTTCACTTGCTTTTTCCATATTTTTATTTTTACTTGGTATTTTAAGTTTAATAGGTATAAATATATTTTCTAGTGAACTGATTTCCAGTATGGACTTTATTGTTTTTGGATTATTATCTGCTATTGGACCTATTGGATTTTATAATCATCTTAAGGCAAAAAAGAAACGAGACATGGCAGAACAACTGCCTGATTTTCTACGAGAAATTAGTAGCTCAACGTCTTCAGGTATGACTGTTTTTGATGCAATAAAATCTGCTGCAAACGGGGATCATGGAAGACTTACACCAGAGTTACAAAAAATGGCGGCTCAATTATCTTGGGGAATATCAGTTAAAGAAGCCCTAGAAAATTTTGCAAAAAGAGTTAATACTCATTCTGTGAAACGAATGGTAGTAACAATAAATAAAGCACTTGAAATCGGTGGAAATACCTCTGTAGTTTTTGAAGCTGCAGCAAAAGAAATTGATCAGACTAAGCTAGTAGAACAACAGAGAAGAACAGAAATGTCATTATACAGCATAGTAATATTCATTAGTTTCTTTGTATTTTTAGCAGTGATTTTAATCATCGATAACACAATTTTCAGAGAATTCTTTGAACTGCAGAAACAAATGGCAGGTCAGGAAATTGCTGGTATGCAATTGGCATCACCAGTTGATAAAAATTTACTCACGAATACATTTTTTACATTTGTTCTAGTTCAAAGCATAGGCGGAGGATTACTTGGCGGTTTTATGATGGATGGAAAACTTTCATCAGGTGTTAGATTTGGTTTTATCCTTGTCTTAATTTCCTTTTTTGTTTTTAAAATATTATTCTAATGAAAAATTGTCAATATGATAAAATGACGCAAAAACTTCAAATAGTACAAAATACAGAATTTCATCTGTGGATCGGAAGAGATGAAAAAAAACATTGCGTTTAAAGGTAATTATGCCGTATCAGAAGTAGTAGGCGGTATGATCCTAGTTTTGGTTGCTGTGATCACTTTTTCTGCTATTTATATATATTTATTTCCCCCAGCTCCAGATTATGATGCGTGTATCAAGATAGAGGGATTTGTAAATGACGATGGTCTCATAATATTAGAGCATGTTGGTGGAAACACTCTAGACTCATATAGGGTGGTTATCCGTTATCCAAATTGTACATATCTTGGTTCTAAGGTGGTCACAGGCGATCATTGGAAAATAGGGGAGTATAGGTATCCACTTGAAAATATTACAGATATAAGATTGGTTAATGAAAGTATCACATTGAAAGTAGCTGTTTATAGTTCTAATGAGGATGGAAGCGAGCAGGAAATTTTTACATGGGATCCTTGTGGAAAAATCAGTGAAGTATCTAGTAATAGTCCAATATTGATATCAAGCCTAAAAACAAACGTTGTTGATGAGGATCTTATTTGCTATAGTTACCCTGTAATTCCAGATATAAACGATACAACCTCTTATATCTATAATTGGAAAGTAAATGGCAATTCTATATTAGATCTTAACATGCCATTTGATACTGAGAATAATAACACTTGTACGGATTATTCAGGATTTGGTTTAAATGGAACATTAAACGGAGTTAATTGGATATCTGACGGAGTAATCGGAGGGGCGTATTATTTTGATGGTTCAAGTGAGTATATTACCATGGATTTACCTAATGTTTTTTATGACATACCCAATAATGATTTTACGGTTTCCATATGGGTAAAAAGTGATGACATTACTGCGGATAATGCAGTAGTTTTAATGGCAAGTAATGACAACGATAATTTTTTTAAGATTTTTCTTCAAGGCAAAGAAGTCCACATAGGATTGTGTGTTGATGGGATCAAAGATGCAGTAAGAACTGAAAATCTTTCTAGTAACGAATGGTATCATATTGTTGGGGTTTGGGATGCAAGTGAAAATTTAATTTTAGTTTATTGGAATGGTGAAGGGGGTTTACAGCGTTTACTGCCCGGTTATAGAAACTTCGCAATGGGATCTGGAGTAGATTTACTTGAAATAGGCCATGGAACTGCCAGTAGTAAATTTTGGGATGGGTGTATGGACCAGGTTGAAGTATATAATCAAGCACTCTCTCAAGATCAAATTTATCAAATTTATCTTTCTACAAAAGACGGTCATTATGACAGAAGAGTATTTGTATCTGAAGAAACAAGCGTTGGTGAGACTTGGCAATGTGTTGTCACTCCTAATAATACAACTCAGGATGGCACTCCTATTGCCTCTAATATTCTACGAATCGTTAATTATGCGGGGGGTGACTAAACGAAATTACAATTCTTTAAAAGAGTTACAATGATTGCAGGATTAGTAATTGCTGTATTTTTTGTATTTATGATATTTACATCAGAATATGCTTCTGCAGGTTCATATGACGGAGAGGATCTTGTTTTTGCAATTCTAAAGGATGAATCAACTTTTGTTAGTTCAAGCTATTCCGATACAGATCAAGAAGGTCATAGACAAGCTAAAGTACTCTATTCTTTAGGTATCATGAGTCCTACTCATGCTGATACATTTGCGTTATTTAGTACAGGGATTGCTGGAAGCAATCCGGTAACTTCAGATGAAGAAAACCCAGGGGATGAAAGAGGTACATGGTTTAGAAATAAATTAGGAAATCCAAGGGATAGTGCAACATTGGAAATTACTTTACAAGTTCCACTTTATATGCATTACCTTTATTATGACATCCAATTTTTCACTACTGAATGGCCAGAATATCAAGGTACAAAATATAACGATAAATTAACAATAGACGTTAATTCACCCTCACAAGGTATATCACAATTTGAATTTGATGTGAACAATGGATATTTTGTATTGAACGCTAATCATATTCCGGGAACAGGTTTTGATATTTTTGCTCAAAGTGGAAATCCCTCAGATGTTGATCTGGTTGATACAACCCCTCGAACGCCTGGTTCTGATGCTAATGCTTCTGATCTGATTCCAATTGGTGGTGTAACTCACCCTGTTACTCCAAATGAGCAAATTACTGTAACAATTCATATTGAAGATGTTGGGGATAATATGTTCGATAGCGCTGTCTTTATTGATAATTTAAGATTTTCAGGATATGCAAAAACAGAAATAATAGCAAGAAAAACTGTTGAGGATCTAAATGGAGGAGACGTAGAATGCAACGACACCTTAAGATACAGAATAGTCATTAGTAATACAGGATCAGTAGATCAAAGTGACAATCCTGGAAATGAATTTGAGGATTATCTTCCGGTAAATGCTACATATGTACCTGGTTCAGCATATTCAGAATATGGAAATATAAGTTATGACCCTGGGGAAAACAAAATCATTTGGAATGGCAACGTACCAACAGAAACCAGTCGTGTTTTAGAGTTTAAAGTAACTGTAAATCAAAGTCTTGGGAATGGCGCAATAATATCTAATCAAGGAACAGTTTATTGGGATAGTGATAGCGATGGAACAAATGATGCAACTGAATTAACAGATGATATATACGTAGATGACGGTATTGATCAAGACAGTGACGGAGAAACAGACGATGATGACTCAACTGATGTTACTGTTTTTGCCTTTGACAATCCTTTATATGTAACCGAAGATTTTTCAGATGATATACCTGGTAGAAACGCATCTCAAGTATACCTAAGTCGCGAATGGTTTGCAACTGAACTATTTACTACAAATGGAAGTTATTTCGAAGTCGCATCTAGTTATCATTATTCAACAAGTAAATCCTTTAAAACTAAACTTAGGCAATCAGATGGGGCACAATATTGGAATTACTATCTTTCCAATCTTGAAAATGCGAATATGGGATGGTGGGAAATATGGTTTGCATGTGGAGATACAAGCGAAGAGTATAACCTTTCTCTTGATTTGCAGAATGACAATAACCAAGATATAGCTAAAATAAAATTTGATTATGTTAATAATGGCACTAAACCTATGGATTGGGTGATGGAGTTATATTATTATGACCCTACTGATGGTTGGAGTCGTTTAAACTCTTATTACACTGATGGATATTTGCATAATAATTGGTATAAGCTTCGTATTGAAAAAAACGGTACAAGTTATATTGATTATAAGCTTAGTATGACAGATTTTGGTGTAATTGATAGTGTAACAGGTGGACAACTCAGTGTATCGTTTTCAAATTTTGAAAGGGCAAAATGGAGCAGTAATACAAATTTAGATCCAGCTGTATGTCCGATTTTTTTCTGGGATGAGCATAGAATAGGGTTAACCTATCAGACTTAAAAACTTATATGAAGAATATTAGAGGTGGTAAAAAAATATGACAAAAGAATTTAATAGAAACATGTTTGTAATGCTAGTAGCAATAATGGTAGGTGTTATTATTATAACATTTTTTATAGCAGATATTGTAAACCGTTCAAAGTTAGAAACCTTAACAACACATTACGAAGAGGAAATTACGACTGTAAAAGGTAAGAGTGAAAATTTTACTAGTCATTTTCTTAGATCATCAGTAATATTAGATCAAGCAAGAGAAGACAGAGCATTCGGGAACTATCATTTTGATTTAGCGTTTTTATGGTATAATAGTATCTTATCTGAAAAAAATATTACACTATTTGGTTTGTATAAAGTTAGAGGAATTGATAACTGTACAAATGCAATGCCGATTTATTATTATTCACATTTAAACTTTGAAGAAGCTAAGACTTATTTTAATGATACTAAAGCCTATACAGATGTAGAAAAATATCGTAATATACTAGATATTTATATTGATTTAACAGGTTCTGGCTCAAGGTTGACTATGCTTAGATATAACGCAAGTAAATATCTAATGTATCTACTTGAAAATCTAACTTTTAATGAGGAAAGCAACGGCGTTATTTTCTTGGTAAACGTAACTGGATTACTGGAATTATTTGAAGGAGCACTAGGTGCCTATCAAGAGGAATTAGAGATATATGAGGAATATCAAGACGAGGTTGATGAATACGAGTTCTTCGAGGAAGCTAGATAAAATAAATCCAATTTTTTTGTTTTTATGAAAAAAATAGTTGTATTTAGGAAAAAATTAAAGAAAGGGGTTTGTTTACCCTTCTTAAAAAATCTTATTATTTGCCCCGGTAGTGTAGTGGCCGATCATCCGAGCCTGTCGAGCTCGGGACTCGGGTTCAAATCCCGGCTGGGGCGTTTTATTAAATCTTTTTTACGTCAATCAATAAAGGACATATCTAAAGAAAAGTATAAGTCATCTACTTTGTTATTCAAAGGATGGTGGTAAGCATGAGACGATGCATAATGAATATTGTAATAGTTATTATGATTCTAAATATAGTTACTGTATTATTTCCTATTGAAACTTGTAATGCATCTGGAAAGACTCTTCATGTTGGTATTGGACAAACATATTCAAACATACAGGATGCAATTAATGCAGCTAATGAAAGTGATACGATATATGTTCATAGTGGAACCTACAATGAAAAACTGTCAATTGGTAAAACCATAACTTTGACAGGAGCTGGTATCGAAAACGTTAATATAGTTGGCAATGGTGACCATACTATTAAAGTAAATAAGAATGGCGTTCAAATCTCTGGATTTAAAATTGAAAATCCTGGTACTTATGGATGTGTTTTTTTAAACTCTGTGACAGATTGTTTTATCGCAAATAATTTTGTGAAAAATGGAGGCAATGGGGTATATCTTCTAAGTTCTAATAATAATACTATTAAAGACAATATTATCGAATATAGCAATGTTGGAATATATTTATCAAACTCGGATACTAATACTATTAAAAGTAATAGTATCCAGAACAATGTCATGAGTGGGATTTTTCTTGCTTCAACTTCTTCTGATAATACTCTTTATTTAAATGATTTTTCAGATAATTATGATAGTAACGCTAGAGATTATGGATTAAATAGTTGGGAGTATGATTCTCAAGGAAATTATTGGGATGATTATAATGATTATGATAATAACAGCGATGGAATAGGAGATACTCCTTATATTATTGGAGGAGGTAGCAATAATCAGGATAATTATCCACTTGGTGATTTTTTAAGTTCAAATTTGCAACCTGTTGCCTATATCGATTCAATAAGCCCTAATCCTGCATACCAAGGAGATACAGTTTATTTCAAGGGACATGGATCAGATGATGGTGAAATAGTAGCATGGGAATGGAAATCAGATGGTATCATCATCAGTAACTCTGAAGATTTTACGTTATCAAGTTTATCATCAGGTTCACATTCAATTAGTTTTAGAGTTCAGGATAATGATGATAATTGGTCACCCTCTGTTGGAAGAACACTTGTAATAAATTCTCCAAATCAAATTCCTGTTGCCTATATTTTGGAGCCAGTTATACCAATAACAAAATATTATGGGGAGAATATCACATTCCTTGGAGATTGGTCAGACGATGGAGAAATTGTAGAGTTTAGTTGGCGTTCTGATGTTGATGGCGATTTAAGTGAATCAATACAATTTACAAAAAAAGATCTAACAGTTGAGCAGCACACTATTTATTTCAGAGTTAGAGATGATGATGGCGAGTGGTCTTCGGAAGCTTCGATTGCTGTTACAATTTTATCAGACCCCTCGAATAATCCACCATTTGCAGATGCTGGGGGAGTTTATACAGGATATGTTAATCAGAGTATTATCTTTGATGGATCAAGTAGCTTCGATCCAGATACTGGAGACAATATTACTAGTTATCAATGGGATTTTGGTGATGGGTCAACCGGTGAAGGTGTATCTCCTCAGCATACTTATACGTCCGAGGGAAACTATACAGTTGAATTAACTCTAATTGATAGCTATACCGACAAAACCAAGAGCACAACATATGTAAACATAAGCGTTCAAGTTGATGACCAAAATGGAAATAGTGGAGAAGAAAAAGGTATTCCGGGTTTTGAAACTATTTTTATCATATTGGCAACAGCATTTATCCTGATATATACAAAAAGGAAAGTAAGATATTAAGTGAATAATTGATGATTAATATCCACCGAGTTTTAAACTCGGATCTCCAAATAGCTGATATTCTGTAATAACATAAACATCTGCAGGTCCTATCAAAGTATCTTCAATATATTTGGTAATAGATCCACTATGTGCTGCTCCAAGAGATTTAGCATTATTCTGGCCTATCTCATAGAAGAAATTCACATCTAATCCTCCACTTAAATCATCGGGTGGAATCGTACCAAGTCCATAGGCTGTGCAACCAGTACTAGCAATTGCTCCACCTCTAGATTTAGTACATAATTTCCAACTGAAGCAAGATCTAACAGGACTTCCGTAAGTATGATATTTACTATCATGTAAAGAAGGAGAATCACCCATCGCTTTGATGAGCGTTACATTAAATAGACCATTATGGCAACCTCCAACAATCACAATCGGGAGTTTATTTCTGTTAGTAATCCAAGGGAAATGATAGTTCGTAATACCTCCAGTCCAGTTTCTATCAGTATTTGGGTAATGCGTATCCCACATAAGGGTATTTCCGTGTCCTTCGAGAAGCACATATCCTGCACCTTTAGAAAATTCCTTTATAATATCTTTTGTTACAGGACGAGGTGCACCCTGACTATTTGATCCGAAAACTCTTACTGGATCTGTTATAAGATCACCCATGTAATCTATTGATAAATTGCATACCCATTCTCCATCAGGTTGACCTTCATACCACCAGCCAGTCACACCACCTACGGCTATCATTCGATTCATCCATGGTTTACCGAAAATAATACTAATAATTGATGGGCGTTCATAATTAATGATTTTTTTTACCATTGTTCTAACATCAGATTTGCTTCTGCATGGAAGTCTTCCGTAGTATACATCTGGGTATAAATCCAGATCATCTCCCTCATCACCGAAGATTCCATCCCCATCGCCATCCCAATCCTCAAATTCACCTTCTCCTTTATAGAGATCAGCATAGTATAAATCAGATATAAAGCCATTATCATCATAAGCGTTTGCATATCTAACAGGCATATACCAATCCTTACTTCCCTCGTTAATATTATCTTTATCGTTAGCATTGAAATATGACTTAAGACCACCTACTAATAATACATATGTTATATTCCACGTCTCTTTCGCATCTTTTATAAAATATTTTATCTGCTCAGGTTTATCTCTACCTTCATATTCTTCATAGATTGATTCAACAGTCTTAATTTTTGTAGATACATCCATTTTAACCTTATGAAAATAAAGAGGCAGAAGACTCAATTTAAATCTTTTAGGAGTAATAATTAACAATTCATATTCATCAGCAAAAGTTACCTGGTTTGATACTTCTTCATATGTTACTCGAATTTCAATACTGTCAACAGAATAAAGGGTGTTTTCTACAGGTGAATAACGTATAGGATAGGTGTCTACTTTTACAAAAATAACATCTACACCGTCATTAAGGCCACTACCAATCTTGTAATCATACCAACTATTGGGATATAAATCTGAACTTGAATAGACGCTTTCATCCTCTATAGTTTTTTCTTCAATGGTTTTTTCTTCATTATCATTTTGAACAATTGTTTTTTCTAAAGAAATCCTTTTTATCGGTTGTGGTGAAGGTTGAATTTTTCCATCTATAGCATTACTTGCAATATCTGAAAGTATGCATTCCACATTTTTGATCTTTGTTCCACGTGGAAATGTAAATGTTTTTGTATAAACAGGTAGCATTGGTTTTCCAGTAGATCTCAAAAACGTGTTTGCCTCATCTATATTTACCGAAATATATTCTCCTATGTTTTCAATTGCCGCCTGAGAAAATGAAACATTATCCTCTTTTTCAGCTATTTTTATAATGTTGTCATCATCGGTAGTTGTAGCAATCACATTTACAACTGTAAACAATAGTGATACTACAATAAATATAGGTAGTATTTTTATTCTCATAATTTTTGTTCCCCCAAGTTTATATTCCAATATAAATAACAGTAACAATACTATTTAAATATTTGTATACAATTGTTACTAAGATTTCTTACTTTTACCTTTAAAAAGAAAAAAAAGAGGAGTAGGTTGTGTCTCGTTTGTTTATCTTATCTATTTATATACAAGACTCTTGAAACTAGATCACTTGCTATTTCTGTGCCCTCTTTATATGTGGTTGATGTTATTTTGTAGAAACCTGTTGGTATGTCAAAGCTTGCCGAGTATCCATCCGAGATGTCATTATCCCATATCGCGGTTTGTTTTCTAGTAAAAACTTTGGTTGCCACGAATTTCACTGAGTCAGTATCTTCTACCGTGGGAATATCAATATCTAATTTGTTGTCAATTGCTACTCCTAGCTTCAACGATTCCGCTATAGATCTGAAATTAGATATAGTTTTTTGTTTACTACCGGGATTCCAGTTCTCAATATATACCCAATGCTCGACTATCCATGTTTGTCCTGATTTATCATAAGCTTGAGCTCTTACCATAACATTGACACCTGCTGGATGAGGATTATTTGGTATATTTGGAAGAACACGAGATAACGGATCTTCATTACATTCCCATTCCCAAGGCGGTGTATAGTCCTTGAATGGAAGACCTGGCCGTTTTCCAAATGGCTCAATGTCAAATTCTACTCTGTCAAGTTCAGCATTTTCTGTGACATCTGCTCTAACCCAGAATGGTGTGTTTACTTTTTGTTCGTTTGCAGGCTCAGTCATTTCTACAAATGGAGGTTCTGCATCAATTTTTATGGTTCTATAATTCCCTGGTTTAGTTCTATCTTCAACATTTCCTTCTTTGTCAACTGACCAGAAGTTTACCTCCCATATGTTCCACCAGTCATCATCGATAGTAACTACAAGATATATTCCGCTTGCATCATTATACATCTGAGGGGAACCTCCATCTAATGTATAGTATGTTGCATCTATACCGCTCCCAGTATCCTCAGGGTAATCTACTGCTTTTAACCAAATAGTTACACTTTCACTAATGTACCAGTCGTTAAGACCTTTAACACCATCAACGTTTTCGACACTTGTAACAGGTGGTTCTAAATCAATACCTTCATATAGAACAGTCCAGCTATCGAGTGTTGGAGTATAGGTTGGATTATTTCTTGTAAAGAAAGCTCTTAGTTTTATTTCAGGATACTGGGTAGGGTTTATCGAAGATAAATCTTGTCCACTTGAGATATCACCGAATCCTGGTATTACGTTATTATTATCATCAAGGATACTAAAAGTAATAGTCCCAGATGAGTCCTCAAGGAATTGATGCCATTTTTCTAGATTTTCTGGAGCGATACCAATTGAAGTTACTTGTGCTTCTGAAATAAATTGTTTTTCTTGACCAAATGAATAAGTTACTTCGTTTCCAGTTGGTATATTGAGATTGTGAGAATTACCTGCAGTATCTGGAAAATCATCAAACCAACTTGGTTCATACTCCCAGCGAATGTCTTCCCAGACTACAAATATATTTGATCCATCAGTAGCCATGTTTGCCCAGTCAGCTTTTGCACTAGGACTAGCTGATAACTGGATTTCACCTCCTAGAATATTACCATCTGAATCCAACATTTGGCCATAAACATTTAAGCTACCATCAAAAGATACCAAAAATGCGCCAGATAGATATGGAACGATATCGGTTCTTACAAAGCTACCGCTCTCAATCATGAATTGATTTACTTCAACGTTTCCTGAAGTATCATATATCTTGCCCCATATATTACCATGGTAATCTGGTGGAGACTGGCTTAGATCACCATCATTCCATGTAACAAGAAATACTTCTGAATCCTCATTAAATTCAACACATGGGAAATTATAATCAACATCATTATTTGGCCATCCGGAAGGTTGTGCAACTGTAAAAGTTGAAATTGTATTAAGATCCTTATTAAACAATCCTCCCTTTAATCTAAAGGGTCCTGTTTGAGCATCTATTCCTTCTTCCCAAACTATGAAGTATTGTTCGTTTCCTGGATCATAAGCAGCCCATGGTTCACACTGAGCATTTGCACTACCATCCAGTAATTTTTCATTACCAATAGGGCTACCACTAGTACTGTAGAGTCTGGCTCTAATATCATAATCGCCGCCTCCGTCACGTCCATCTTCCCATACAATCATAAATCTGCTGTTTTCAGTATCAAATTCAACATTTGGATCAGCTTGGCAATTATCCCAATTGCATACGTCAATGACAGAACCAAGTGATAAACCACTTCCACTTTTTTGTACTGTTCTTGCTTTGATGTCCATAGTTGTTATTGGCTGTGGGTTTAAAGGAGCATTTGTTGGTGCCCAGTGCTCCCATGCTACAAGCCATTTACCACCGCCATATGCAATAGAAGGATCTTCATTATGGTAATAGGTCCAACCATCATCTGTAAACACCTCTTTATCAAAGACAATTGGATCTTGGTTATCTGGTTCATAAATTGAAGCTCTTATTTCTTGTTTGAAACCTAGAAGTCCTTTTGCTGCCCAGTATGGCTGACCTTCCTCCCAGCAAACTAAAAACTTATTATCACCATAGCTTACATCAGCATCCCAACATCCCTCTTCATCACCTTTGTATGATATTTGTTCATCATTAGCCCATTGTTCATTCCAATCTGTAAAAACATCTCCAAAATCACTTTCATCATTAGCGTTTGGGTTTCCATAAAACATATACATATTTGAGTTGCCTTGATCAATTGACTCTATATACACCCAAAAACTTGCTGAATTTGAATCGTAATCCTCAAGCCAATATGGTAAAAAGGCAGATGGATAATCTTCATGTTTAAATCTAACATCGCCATAATCAAGTTTCATATCCGAATCATAAGCTACCTCAAAATTCATTGCTAAATTTTCATAATTAGAACTACATGTAACAGTTATAGGTTTCATCCTGATCCATTCTGGATCCGTCCAAATTTCGAATGTATCCTTTATTTTTGCCTCTCCCCCAGAAACTAGATAGTTATAGGACTGACTAGAATCTATTAATTGTTCATTATTGAAGTCGTCTTTCCATTCATAATAGTTTTCATAAAAGGAAGCAATAGGCGGAGAAGGGTTTTCATCTTTAGAATTCAAACGGGTTTTTACCATTGTTGAAGTTGCTGAAGTTGCCAAAAATATGATAAAGATCGAAATCGCTACCAGCTTCACAAATTTTTTATTTGTTTTATTTTTCATCTTTTTTTCACCTCTTTATTTTCATCATGGGATTGGGATATGAACATCTTCAAACCAGTCCCCTTCCCATAGCAAATCTAAATAGAAATCACCTTGTATGTAAACATACCACCAAACTTCTGGGAGCCATAGTTGTGGGTGTTTCCACCATTTTAAATAAACTATAAGACCAACGTTATTACCACCCATTTCGATTCCATACTGTGGGTTATTACTTCCACTAGGATCATAGGTGAAAGAGATTCCTATCCAATCAAAATTTGGATCGTTTGTATCTTCATTGACAAGGAAATAACCTGGATCATTATAATTAACACCTTGTTCCCAGTTCCATTTAATATCAAAATGGAAATCATCACTAATGATCACACCACCTCCAAGATCCCATGTGGGGTCATCTGGGAATAGATCGTCTAAAATTAGTTCAATTGGTTCATCCTGACTAAAATCAACAGAGAATATACCCTCTTTTCCTACCTTCCAGTTACCTTCGAATTGTAGATTCTTTCCTTGATAAGTAGCAGAAATTTCAAAATCTTCTAATAAAGATAGTTTTCCACTAACTGCTAATTCTTCTATTTGTATCGGCTCTTCATTCATATCAAGGTCCCAATCCACCCAAAGATTATTAGCAGAAACTTTGTACACCTCTATACCAAGCTGATTACCTGTAGATGTGTCAGTTACTATTAGTGTGTCTCCAATCATATCATTTGCTGTATCAAAACCAAAGTAACCATCTTGATTTAAATAAAAATTACAATCTATATGTCCATCTAAAATCTGTAAATAGTTATATATGTTAAAGGTTCCAATATCCACATTTATTGTAATAGGATCAGGTCCTCCAGCTGATTGCCTTCTAGCATAAGCATATCCCTTCAGCTTGTTCCATTCAAGTTTTCCTTTAGCTTCTGAATGTGCAGGGATATCTGTGATACTAACAATCGGCTCTGTTTCACCAGGTAAATATCCACTTATTTCTGCGAGATTACCACTAGAAGTACGATAGGCTCTGCCATAAACATAATTATTTGTATTTGAAAAATCATCAAGATCGATATAAAGTTCTGCTTTAGCACCAACCTGGTTATAACCTGGAACTTGTGGTACGCTTATGAATAGTTTATCAGGATCATTTGGGTCTGCCTTCCGATAAAAGACCTTTGTGCTACCAAGATTATCACTCATATCAAGTTTAATATAGCCTTCACCCATGATAGATGTCATTGAGCCATTTTGAATTCTAAGATGTGAATGTGCTTCTAATTTTTGTTTTGCCGGAAGATTCGATACTTTTATTAATTCAATTTTAGGTTCATCAGAGCTCAGTTCAGGGTAATACAAGGTGATATCATCCATATTACTACTCATATCAACATTTAAGCTACCAGTAGCAGAGGCGTCGAGTAATTGACCTTGCTGGTAAGTAAAGCTCAGATCAGCATCAAAATAACATTTAATGTAATCTGGTATACCTCCTAGCTTTAACTTTGCTGAAAAACCTGGTGAGGTTAAAAGAACACCAATAGTGTGTTTTTTATTTGCCCTATATTCAAATCCTATTGGATTTATAGTAACATCAAAACTAATCCAATTGTTTGAGTTTGCAAGGAGTGTAGTGCTATCAAAGATCAAAGATAATTCTACATCTAGACCTTCATCGTAACCACCTTTGATATAATTTAAATAGAAAGTAACCCGTGTTTCTTGACTATGAGCACTATCTGAATCAAACCCGTAATAGACATACCCAGAACGTGGGATAAACTGTGTACATATATATATCGCTGGATCAAAATCTATTTCAAACGAAAGATCAAGCGATGGGGTTTGGGATCCTGCAGTATAAGCCTGGAATCCAAATAATAAACCAAGGGGCTCTCTGGATTGTACCTGTTTTAATTCCTGCTCGAAAATCATAGGTTTGAATATATTCCTTTTTGCAACAGCAAATCTTTTTTCAAAATTTAACGGTATATTTTCACCTTCGGGAGAACTAACACCTATACCTGCACTTATATAGTCATCATCATTTACAAACACTTCAATATCTGGTTCTGGTTTTTCTTCAACAGGGTTTTTTTGTAATCTTCCAGAAAACAAGTTTAATAAATTTTTTATTCTAGTGAAACCAGTATTTTCAAATTTTCCTTCTAATTTTTCAATAAACTGTCCAAAAATTGATTTAAATTTACCGTTGAATGGAAGAGAACGCTCCATATCTCTACTCAGTTCTTTAATAAGTCCATAATTTAAACGTATTTCAGACCATATTTCCAATTTAGCGGTTCGATCTGGAATATCTCCAGTTTTTGCCTTCAAACATGTCTCAAGGGATTTCTCTTGAATATTTTCTTGATTATTAAGAAGAGTACCGGTATAAAAACTGTAGAACACTTGTAAGTCATCCTCACCATTTTCATCAACATCAAAATCTATTTGTTCATAATGAAGTGGATGTTTAAGAAACCTATCTTTAAAATCGATTACAGAAATATCTATTTCTTCTTCAAAATGTTTGTTTTTATAATTCACATGAATTATCCACTCAACAAAATCACCAATTGGTAGTGGACGATTTGACCAAGGAAATTCAACTTGTTTCGGAGTCTTTCTTGGTGGATCATTAGAAATATAATCACCAAAGTTCAAATATTTGTCAACCTCCTGATTAATATTTTGTAATACTCGAGTATTTACTTCGGCAGATTCTGTAGGTTGATTTATCACAAGTTTTTCATTTACAGAATTTATATTTTTTTCTATAGAGTCATTAATTGAAAAAGCAGCCCCTGATATGCTAACACATATCATACTAATTAATATTAATATTACTATTGCTTTTGTCATTTTCCAATTCACCTCTTCTTACCCTGCTTTACCATATATACATTTGTAACATGTCATATATAAACTTATCGTAATTTTGATACATATTATAAATGCTTTAATACTATTATACAATAGTCTTATATTTAAGTTTTATAGAATAAACGTCCTATATAAATATAGAAATTTCTTGATTTTTTAAGTTTTTCAGTTTTCCTTTAAAATAAAATGATTTGTAAGATGGCTTGACAGCGTACCGAGAACCAATGACTTTCAAGCAGTGAAGCTTACCCCAGAAAATTCCCGAAAGAATTAACCAGGGCTCTCCACCTAGGTCAAAGGTTCAAGCCCCCTTAAGAGGGTAATCTTCCCATGGGTTCGCACACCATAGTTGATAGAATTACGCAGGTGGGCTTAACTGCCGGGTTCGAAATGAGACCGGGTGTTTCCCCGCCGCTTTGGCCGTCAAACCATCTGTACCCTAATATATGTTAAATGATACGCAACCTGTTTAACGATTGAACCAGTAAATGAACGATTAGTAACTATAAGCTGAACATGTCGCCGAAGCTTCATGCTTACACCCTAGCCCTATCAAACGAATCTTTTATTCGAGTTCTATGATGCCTCGTCTCAGGGTGGGCTTCATGCTTAGATGCTTTCAGCATTTATCCCTTACAGCGTGGCTGCCCAGCAGTGCCTTGTCAGACAACTGGTAAACTAGTGGCTGCAGACCCCTGTTCCTCTCGTACTAAAGGGTCTTTCCCTTCAAGCATCAACGCTTCTAGAAGATAGCAACAAACCTGTCTCACGACGGTCTAAACCCATCTCACGATCCGCTTTAATGGGCGAACAACCCCACCCTTGGCAGCTGCTGCACCGCCAGGATGACAAGCCACGCCCCGAGAAGGAGCGGAAAGCGTCGGACTAAGACGTCGATCCCCTCGCGAAGGCAAGACCAGGATGTGAGCATCGGTCCTCCCGTGTAGTCCGTGAATACCAAAACCCTATCAT
>JAHWGK010000150.1 GCA_020054495.1 Thermoplasmata archaeon
GTGAAGGTAGACAAGATAAAATTACCATGGTCCCTTTTCAAGATATGGAACAATTAACAAATGTAAAAAGGATAAATAAAAATGCAGAAAATAATATTTAAACCACAGACAGAATGGTTACCGCCAGAAGAGTTTCCTGATTTATCAAAATATGATGAGATTGCAATTGACTTAGAAACTAAAGATCCTGATTTAACTAAAATGGGCTCTGGAGCAATCGTTGGTAAAGGAGAGGTTGTAGGTATAGCTGTTGCTGTTGAGGGTTGGTGTGGATATTATCCTATTGCTCATGGCGGTGGCGGAAACATGGATAAAACTATGGTCCTCAAATGGTTTCAAGATGTTTTAAATACTAAGGCTTGTAAAATATTTCACAATGCAATGTATGATGTATGTTGGATTAAATCATACGGTATACCTATCAATGGTCACATTATAGATACAATGGTTATGGCCTCACTGATTGATGAGAATAGATTATGGTATTCACTAAACAGTGTTTCATTTGATTATCTTGGTGAAGTAAAGAATGAGAAAGCTTTGAAAGAAGCTGCAGAGTCTTGGGGTATAGATCCTAAAAAAGAAATGTATAAACTACCTGCAATGTATGTAGGTTCTTATGCAGAAAAAGATGCAGAACTAACATTAGAATTATTCAAAGTATTATCTAGAGAAATTACAAAACAAAACTTAACAAATATATTTGATTTAGAAACACAATTGTTTCCATGTTTAATTGAT
>JAHWGK010000151.1:0-468 GCA_020054495.1 Thermoplasmata archaeon
AAGCCGCTCAGAACCGTTCGCTCTCCGTTCGTGTTGATCGTCGTAAGTTTTTTGGGCGGACTGCGCCCAGTCAGTAGTGTCGAAACCTTACCCGTCCTGGCCCGCATCTTGAAGCCGAAAAATGAATGGCATGGTCTGCGGCCCAGTGAAGGGGAGGGGGGTGCGAGGAGTGCATCGCGCTGAGTTGGCAAAACAGGTCCAGGGGTGCGTTGTTGAGGCCCCTGTTATAGACGGTGAAAGTTTGAGCGACTGCTTCAGATGTCGAGCAGTCTTGCTGCGGCCTCTAAGTGCCCGCCTAGGAAGTCCCCCCTAGGACCCCCTCTCTCTCTCTCTCTCTCTCTCTCTCTCTATTAGTAGTAGTAGTAGTAGTAGTAAATAGACCCCCCCCCCTCGCTGGGGTCGCGATCGAGTTGAGTTCAAACAGTCTGCGACCGACTTACGTCAGCTGACGCAGTCGCGTCCAGGGCT
>JAHWGK010000151.1:478-730 GCA_020054495.1 Thermoplasmata archaeon
GTAGCCCTAGTGGGGCGGATACGACACATCCCGGACGGTGGGGTCCCAGCACTTGCGGCAAGGGCCGCACTCGCCGCCTCTCTCGTAGGCACCGCACTGGAAGTCGGCTTCGGGGTTGTCGACGGACGAGCCGACGCAGCCGGGGAGGTACGGAGCCGGGGCCCCTCGCATGGCCGCAGAGACGCGGACAACGAGGTTGTCGGGGAAGGGGCGTTTTGCCTTGCGTAGCAAGGACCCGGCCCAGGATTGGGG
>JAHWGK010000152.1 GCA_020054495.1 Thermoplasmata archaeon
CTAAAAGTTTCTTCCCCGCGGCCAGAATGGTTCTGGAACTTTCCTGCCACGTGTCATCCGACGTGGCGTCCTAAAACGTCTTTTGATGATAGGTAACTTTCCTCGTCCACTTTTCGATTTCTCAACTCCCGAACTCAATTCAAAAAGGAAAAAAGTGCGCGAAGCTTAACTTTCGAAAAACACAAAATAAGAAACGGAGATCCTAGAAGTAAATCTGCAAAGCATCTTTATACATCACCAGCAAGCATGGCAAGGGGATCATCATCAAGAGGTGGCAGTCGGGGACGGGCAAGGGGATCATCATCATCATCATCATCATCATCATCATCCAGACGAAACAAAGGTCCCAAGTTAGTTTTGGGCACGGCGGTAAACAACCTGAGGGCTACCTTACGCAATGTACGTAGCTCTGATAGATGGGCTACTGCCATGGGTGTGGCAGAGTTGCATCGCTCTAATCGTAATAAGTTACTGAGGGACCTTGGTATCGACTTGGGGGATCGCGATGGCCGGGTGCCAGACATGGAGTTCGAGAAGACTCAGTTGTTCGAGACGGCAACCGCCTTGGTAGACAATGACCAGATGAGTGCCTTGAGATCTTTCCTCGGAAGCGTCAGCTATCCAACAGCCAAACAGTCGGAGGATGGTGATGAGTTTGACGAGATGGTCGTGATGGACATGCATCCGGCGGCGGCGCTCATGGTGGCAAGGGAGTTTGTTGCCAAGGT
>JAHWGK010000153.1 GCA_020054495.1 Thermoplasmata archaeon
GTATACAGTTCCCGGTTCTTCTACAGGTTCCTCTGTATCCGCTATGACGGGTTCCTCAACCGAACCTGTCGATGAATTCTGGGAACTATTATTACTTTGATTAATATCTTCCTGGCTTCCAAAATTCCCATTATCTATTTCGGGAGTGACTGTATTTATCATACAACCATTTAATAATAACAAGATCAAACAAAGAACTAGTAATGTAATTATACCGATTTTTCCCATAAATTGTTTCCTTTTTATATATTTAAAAAAATAATATCCAATTACTTAAAAATTAATCATCCGGGTGAAAATAAAAAGTAAGCTGGTAGTGTTTACGTCCAATATATTTGCAACATTAAAGAATCTTCATTATTCTATTTTTAATATACCATATAATTTATTTAAAAGTCATTCTTTTTTCAAAAATAATTTAAAAATAAAAAAGCCCTTCAGCAAAATGCCAAAGGGCTGAAAATGTCTTGGCTCCCCGAGAAGGTCAATAGGCAGAACTTTTAATATAGTATTGAAACTTCCAAATCCTTTAAATTATATTAGAAGGTAAGAAGTATCCAGCAGTTCAAGTCGATTTACTAGAACTTAATTTAGTCCTTAAACAGGCCTCATAAGCCACAAGTGTTCCTCTAGTTATGTATTTATTTTTACATAAAGAAAGTTAAATAACTATTCTAATATTTTATATTATTCTATAGTTACAGAATGTTTTTTAATT
>JAHWGK010000154.1 GCA_020054495.1 Thermoplasmata archaeon
AAGCGGCGCGACACTCGATGGCTCTTAGTTTACTCGAGATGGTGCAGGAGATGGGTCGAGTTGATCGTGATCACGCTGCTGGCGGCAATTCGATATATGCAATATTTCTTTCGTTCAATGTGGTCATGAATCTATTCCTCCGTATCCTCCAAAACAAAATCCCTGCGGTTCGTAAATTCGAGTTCTCTGCATTATACACCCATCTTCAATTGTTGGTGCTACCACAGGAGTGCGTCCATGTATTTCTCGAACGGTACTTTGAGCGTCCTGTGCCCGAGGGCGAGGGGGGGGATGGCGAGGATGATGATGATGATGATGATGATGATGATGACGATGATGATTTGCATGTTGACAGGCCGTGTGGGGACAAGTGCCACTACTGCTTGGGCGAACATCGCAATTTTACAGGTATATTTAACAGGGAAAATCTTATTGATGTCCTGACGTTGATATTTGACAAGGGAGAGGCAAACCTATCGGCGTTTATGAAGGGTATAGCCGAGAATTCTGTTCTGATATATGGTGGAAATGAGGACGTATCCCAAACCAACGAACCAAGCAACCTACCAATTGACAGCAGCGCATCCCAAACAATCGAACCACGCAACCTACATGCATTGGCCCTGCAGATAGTCGCCGCTCAATTTGTCGAGCTATATGTTAAGGACGAGAAGCTCCTCGGTGATACGAAATTGAACAAGAGTCAAATT
>JAHWGK010000155.1 GCA_020054495.1 Thermoplasmata archaeon
TGATTCGGCTAATGCTACATATGGATTTACAACAAGAGGTAAATATACTCCATCTGCACCTGGCAACTTCATAGCAACTGCAAATGGCCAATTTAGAATAGATTTATCTTGGACAAAAGGCACCAATGCAAACAAGACGTATATACGTTATAAACAAGGTACACCACCAACTGATAGAAATGATGGAAATTTTCTCTATAATGGTACAGGTAACTCAAAAAGTGTCATAGGACTTGCTTCCGCTACAACATATGGATTTAAAGCCTGGTCATGGAATGAAACTGACAATGTTTGGAGTACAACATCAAGTACTACCAGTGCTACAACTGATGCAAACCAAAACCCAACACAAACAGACGAAAACCCGACAGACAATTCGGTTAACATCCCTATAACACAGCCAACTGTCAGTGTTACAATCGAAGATGCTGACGGAGACACTTTCAACTGGACTATTGAAGGACAATATGTAACAAATAATGGTGCAGATTATGACACGAATGGAACAAAATCAGCAAACTTATTCACACCTTTACCCTTCAATACCAATATTATATGGTATGTTAATGTAACAGATGGATACAGTTGGAACAATACAACTTACGACTTTACCACAAGATCACAGTATATTCCAAATCCACCTGGTTCTTTTACTGCAACTCCATTTAATAGAACGCAGATAGATATCACCTGGATAAAAGGAAC
>JAHWGK010000156.1 GCA_020054495.1 Thermoplasmata archaeon
AATATAAATTGTATATTATGATATAATTTTCCTTAAGAAAGGAGTATGAACAATGAAAATATCTCGCCTAGTATACTTTTAATATTTCTGTTATTTATCTTTTCTTCAAATGTTTTTACTAATAATGAAGTTGGCTAAATATGATGTAGGAATGGATGCTGTTTATAGCACTGTTATTTGTGTTATTTATCGGATTAATTCTCTATTTAATTGTCAAGAACACGAAGACAACACTACCGGAAACCAGGCATAAGGAAAAATATGTTGCACGATCACTGCACAGGACAAGTTAAATAATTAAAAGAAAAAGGAGAAAAAATATGAATTCAAACAGAAAGATCGCAATAATTGTGGGTGTATTATTTATTCTTGCGATTGTAGTGCTTTTTATCGGAGAAGCTTTTTACAGACCTATTCTGGATTCTCCGGATTACCTAGATATTGCTTATCCAAATAGAATAGTTGTGATAATTGGAATACTACTAGAGTTTACAGGTGTTCCTGCAGTAGTTCTCTTAGCAGTATTCTTGTTTCCCATCTTAAGAAAACACAATGAAGCTTTAGCCTTGGGGTATGTTGTTTTCAGATTGTTTGAGGCTGCAGTCTTAAGTGTTGGTTATATTAGCAAGCTGTCACTGGTCAATTTAAGTCAGGATTATTTGAATAAAGGTGGGGTGGATGCCTCATATTTTCAATATATAGGTA
>JAHWGK010000157.1 GCA_020054495.1 Thermoplasmata archaeon
GAAAAGGGTCAGGGCGACCCCCTCCCTTTGTTCCTCGGTCGCTTTCGGCTCAAATAAAGGCTGAAAGCCTTGATATCCTTCCAGGTGTTGACGCCTACGGCGTCAACTTGAACGAAGTAAAATGATGACGTAGGCCTCACTTTGAGCGAAGCGACCCGTTAAGTTCGAAGAACGCAACTTGAGCCGCAGGCGACTTACAAGCAAAGACTTGACCTCTTTTTTTTGAAGGAGGATATCTCTAAAGATATTGGTAGAATGGTGGAACTGTATAAAAGCTGATTATTATATTGAATAACTCATCGCATTAATCGTTTTTTACTTCGGTAAAAGGGGTCAGGTCTACACATTACACATTTTCAAGAAAATATCTTCTCTTTGTAATCTCTAAGAGAAGACCTGTTTGTCTCTCAATTTCCTTTTCAAAGTTAACACGCATATGTTCAAGGCTTCATATATTTTCAGCGGTAGCCTATCAGCTATCGAGCTCGTCATTTTAAAATGACTAGTTCATAGTCCTAATATTCTAGATCTAAAGAATAGTATTTTGTCAAATGTGTAGACCTGCCCCCTTTCTCTCATTTTAGATCTTCTTGCATGAATGACCTTACTTCATATTCCGAATCCGGACTTCGATATCTTTATCATCCTTAAGCAATTCAATGAGTCGAGAAGTGTCAGTACTCCCGTAGTGATAGGGATAAAG
>JAHWGK010000158.1 GCA_020054495.1 Thermoplasmata archaeon
AATATGAAATAGGGGTTTCACCCCTATGACACCACGTTCCGCCTTCGCTTCCTCGGCAAGCCCTTGCATAATTTTATTATGCTGCGGTCGTGCCGTATCCCCGCTCGGCGGTAAAACCTGGCAATATTTGTTGTCTGTCGTCAATAATTTTTATGTTATGATGTTTTTGTTGTCGGCGTAGATAATCTGTTGACTCCTCTAGATTTCTTAGACCAGTTGACTGGTAATGTTCATAGCCACTCCAAAATGCACCTTTTGGATATCGTTTACGGAAACCAGGGTGACATATAAACATACGTTTAGATGTCTCTGATTTCAAAATAATCTCTGTATCTTCAATGGAGTACTTTTTTGGAATGTTCACCTGGAAATGCACATGATTTCCAGCAAAACCAAACTCTCCAAATTCAAAACCAAGAGACTCCAGTTCTTCGAATCGTTTTTTGCATGTCTCAATATGAGATTGTTTTCTAAAACATCTGTATCGCTTTTTGGTAATAAACAGCATCGTTACCCAATTATTTCGGGTATCACCCGAAATCTTTTTAGAGCTCCCGCTACTTACAATTTTCATAATTTTTTCATGCTCCTGTTGCGTCGTTAATGGGCAGACCTCTGGTCTGCCGCACGCAACAGAAAAAACTAAGCTAAAAAAGTATGAAAAATATGACGGCTTTTCATCTGCGGGCCTTACACTATCG
>JAHWGK010000159.1:0-405 GCA_020054495.1 Thermoplasmata archaeon
TCCACCGTTTCTTTCATGCTGACGTTTTCTATGGGGGTGAAGGGGACCACATCCACGGCACCGATACATGGATGAACACCGGAATGCTTTTTCATGTCGATTAACTCGAGTGCCCTGTCGCAGGCGGCAGCCGTTCCCCTTACGACACCGTCCGGGGTACCGGCAATGGTCAGAACGCTCCTGTTGTGGTCGACATCCATGCTGAAGTCAAGCACCTTAGCGCTGTCTGCTTCAGACGCCGCTTCCACTATACTCCTTACTTTGTCTTTATCTTTTCCTTCACTGAAATTTGGAACACATTCAATAATTTTCATAATACCTTGCAAAATCGAAAAAAAGTTAAAATTGAAACGGCAAAGTAAAAAGCTCCTCAATTTGTCATTTCGAGTGAAACGAGAAATCTTT
>JAHWGK010000159.1:415-699 GCA_020054495.1 Thermoplasmata archaeon
TAAAAGATAAGATTTCTCCCTGTGGTCGAAATGACGGGTTCGTCGAATTTCACTTTTTACAAAGCCGTCAGGCCTGGTATATCCTGACTTTCGGTAACTCGACACACGTGAGTTTCCCGCCATAGACAGCCCCTGTATCAATCCCTATTTTATTGTAATCTATGAGGGGTTGAGGGAGCGGGGTGTGTCCGAAGACCACGGTTTTTCCAAAATCATAGGAAGAGTTTATAAACTCGTGCCGTATCCATATTAAATCTTCAATATCCTGTTTTTCCAGAGGAATA
>JAHWGK010000015.1 GCA_020054495.1 Thermoplasmata archaeon
CAAAACAACCTTATAACCCAAATTAAAAATGGAGACTTATATGTATAAGATGGTGAAGTCGGCCGCCCTGCTTTTTTGTGGGCTATCTTGCATCCTTAAAAAGAATGGGAGGCTAATGACTCACCATAGTGGGCTAAGCCCTCCCAGAAGAGGACCCTGTACCCGTATAGAAGAGTGTCGTCATTCGACCTCACCATCTAGACCGAAATTTATAAAACCGAGGTGGTAAATAAAGTTAATGGAAAAAATGCAACACGAAGGCTATGAACGAGGTTCATAACCCTCATGAATTATCATAGAAAAGAAAGAGGAATAAAGTTGTTTTTTAATTTTGTAGCCCAAATCGCAAAATTAGTCGTTGGAATATTGGGAACAAACCTGGATGACTTGTTAGGAAGTTTAGGGATTGAGTGTTGATTTCTTTATTTTTTGTTACAGTAACAGATAATGATTCAGACCTTTCACTATAGTCCCATGTGTCTTGGGATCTCACCTTAATATTAAAATATCCTTTGTCCCACCAGGTATGTGATGCTTGGCATATTTCTCCAGAGTTATATGGTCCAAGTCTTTCAATATATCCATCACCCCAATCCCATTCATACCAGATTTGTTCTTGATCTGGATCAGTCGTTGAAGTTGTATATGGGTAACTATCACCTGTTTTTACAACTGTTGGTCCATCTGGTTGAGATGGTTTATTGGGTGCTCGATTATTCCATACGATCCATACAGTAGTATCGTCAAAAGTATATGCACGATGGCTTAAATGTGCAGTACTATAACAATCGCCTCCAACTGCCATATCAACATGTGTCCAAACATATGCTTTTACACCAATATGATATGTTTCCCCCTTATTCAATGTTAAACCTGAAAATGAATGACTTGTATGAGTATTTAACCATTCTATATTTAGAGCTCCACCTGATTGATCAATTAATACATCTTCATATTCAATATCATTTATAAAAAAAGTAATTGAAGCATATGCCTCAGCTGTTCCCCAGCTACTATCAAGATTTATATATAAGGAATAGTCATATAAAAAATCTATTTGGGCATAAGTCATATCAAATGGACATACCCAATCAACAGAGTGTTCACACCAAGCGTTAGCATTCTCCCATCCATTTATAATCACTGAAGAAAATGCTGAAATATCGCCATAGTTGATACCACTAAAAGCTATACCTTCTCCTCCATTATTTCCTTCTGAACCGTTTTTATGTGAATCCCAAGGTGGATGTAATGTTATTTCATGATAATCAATACTTAATATAATTATTTTATGAATATCTGACCAACCACTTTCATCACCTGGGGCATCTTTTGCTTTTGCCTTAATATTATAAGTTCTTCCTCCACCAGTCCATGAATGGCTAAATTCTCGCCATGTACCTTGTGGATAAGGTCCTTTCCATCCTGTATTGGAATTATCACCCCAATCAATCCAGTAATAAATATTGTTACCATTATAGTCAGTTGATTTAAACTGAAATGAATATGTAACTCCTGGATTACCTTCTTCTGGACCTGTTATAATTGGCTTTTGAGGTGGATCATTCGGTTCGGAACTTGTGGTGAAATCCCAAATAGGGCCTTGTGTTGAAGCACCTTGGTTATCCTCTGCAACAATCTTCCAATAATACTTGGTATTATAATCTAATGTATCAAGGTTATATGAATTACTCCCATGATTTTCCTTTTTTAATGGAGGAGGATTTGTTGTGCCAAAATAAATATCATAAGTTAAAGGATCACCATCTGGATCGGAGCAATCCCAAGAGATGTCAGTATTAATGCTTACACCTGTTGCATGGTTTGATGGTGAGGGATTGCTTGGTGAATTAGGAGGATTATTAGGATTTTCTACATATTCTGTTGGGTAGGTTGCAATCCAGCTTACCCATGCGTTATCAACTGGATTCCCTGCATGATCATATATTCGAATTGTAAATCCAGATGTTGTAATACTAACAGGACCAGCAATTATTGGGCCAAATTTTTGACCAGAAGTTACAACCCTTGGATGTTCAGGGAAAACAACATTAAAAGAAACATAATCACCATCGCTATACTGCATAACGTGCCCCTCCATTCGCAAACCATCAGATCGAACATGTTCAGTTGGGTAAGTTGCAATCCAACTAATCCAAGCATCATCCACTGAATTTCCAGCATGATCATACAAACGAAGTTGAAATCCAGATGTTGTAATACTAACAGGACCAGCAATTAATGGTTCACCATATTTTTGAGCAGATATTACAACCCTTGGATGTTCAGGGAAAACAACATTAAAAGAAATATAATCATAATCACTATGCTGTGCAACATGCCCCTCCATTCGCAAACCATCAGATCCAACATATTCAGTTGGGTAGGTTGCAATCCAACTAATCCAAGCATTATTTACTGGATTCCCTGCATGATCATATATTCGAATTGTAAATCCAGATGTTGTAATACTAACAGGACCAGCAATAACAGGGCCACCAAATTGACCAGAAGTTACAACCCTTGGATGTTCAGGGAAAACAACATTAAAAGAAACATAATCACCATCGCTATACTGCATAACATGCCCCTCCATATGTAAATTAGAATCTCTATCCATATAGGCAAACTGATAGGGTTCCTGATTTTCTATTAACGATTCTCTATTTTTCTGGAATTTTTTAATAATTTGTGTAAATTCTGTGTCAATTTGATTTGTTTTTGTATCAATAATGTCTTCTTTTTCGATATTTCCATTTACACTTGGTATCACACTCGCTCCAACAAAAAGGATTATTATTCCTATTACCAGTCCTTTCCTAAAAACAAAATTGTTCATTTTTTCCTACCGCCCATTAAAAATATTTTATAAAGCTGTAATATAATATTATTTTTTAAAAGTATCCATAACAATCGTTAACTAGAATAAAAAAAAGAAGATGGAGGATTAAAGTTGTTTTTTTATTGTAATTGTAATCCCAGTCGCAAAAATGTTAGTCGTTGGAATATTGGGAACAAGATTGGATTAAATACTTTGTATATCATATGGCTCTTTAGCTGGATTCCAATCAAAATTTACCCAAGGTATAAATCTTCTTTGCCTTCCAAAAATAGGTTTAGGTAGTAAACGAGACCTCTTCCAAAAATTATTACTCCAATCATTCATAATACAACCTTTAAAACTTGCAGATATTGTATTTTTTATAAAATTATTATAGTTTATTTGATTAAGATTAGATTTTCCTCTTAAATATAATCCAACTATTTTATTATTGTAGATATTATTATATTGAATTTTATTCAATAGTGATAAATATGTAACCAATATTCCAATATTGTTTTTTCCAATTTGATTTCTTAAAATTTCGACATTGACATTATAGAGAAGATATAATCCAATAGTATTTTGATTTATTTTATTATTTTGTATTGAACTGTTAAAACCCATTGATAAAATTCCAATAAAGTTATTGATAATAATATTATTTGAAATATTAATATCAAATCCAATATTACAAAATATTCCAAATGTATGATTTTGTATAATATTATCAAATAGAGAAACATTTGTTGGATATTCCAGAGAAATACCCATTGATTGAGACTTACCTGATCCAGCTATAGTAAATCCACTGATATTTATCCTATCCTTTAATCCATATATTCTAATACCGATTTGATAGCAATTAATAATAGTAGTCTTATTGTTATGACCAATTAAATCTATATTTTTATTAATAACCAGATCCTCATTATATATTCCATCATAAACATAGATTGTATCTCCATCTCCAGCGTTATTTAAGGCTTCACGAATGCTTTTATAATCTTTTCCACCATCATCATCAACATAGATTGTTTCACTAATTCTATTAAGAAAAAATTGTTTTTGATCCTCAAATGCTCCGTGATCACAAATTACTTTCAATCTGATGGTATAAATACCATCTTTAAGATTAGTAGTATTAAAAATTCCAAGAATATTATCATCTATTTCTTCTGAAGAGTTGTATATTTCTATCCAAGTTTCTGGATATGTTCCTTTATTGTATTCTATTATATATTTTATAAAACCTTCTCCCTTCGCTGTACCATTAATAATAACTAAACCACTTTCTTCATCAACTTTACTAGAAACATTAAGATCAGCAATTACAGAATATAATTTTTGTAATGCTTTATTTGCATTTACTCGCCCAACGCCAATATAACTGCTTGAATTAACCTTATCAGTAGAGGACCTTAATATAGTTTTAACTTCTTTTGGAGTAAGATTAGGATTTTGACTTACCATTAATGCAGCCACTCCTGCAACATGTGGACAAGCCATTGAAGTTCCAGAAGCAATAAAATAATGGTCCTTATATATATAATCTGAACGGCTTTTAAAACAATTTTTTGCTCTTAAAGAAAGAATATCAACACCAGGTGCTGCAACATCAACTGGATTTCCAAAACTCGTGAATGGAGCATTTTCATCCATACTATTTGTTGCTGCAACTGTAATTACCTTTTCATGACATGCAGGATAATAATTTAAAAATCCTAAATCGTTAGGTTCATTTCCAGCAGCAGCAACAAGAATAACTCCATTATTATAAGCATGATTTAACACATTTTTTAAGGTATTAGAAGATGGCCCTATCCAACTCATACTAATTATATCTGCACCATTGTCCACTGCATAAATAATTCCTCTAACAGCACCTAATAAATTAGCAGCACCTCTTTTATTCAAAATTTTTACTGGCATTATTTTTGAATTCCAGCTGACGCCAGCAATACCCACGTTATTATTAGTTACAGCTGCAACAATACCTGCACAATGAGTTCCATGACCATTTTCATCCATGGGGTCATTATCAGTAGAATTAAAAAATATCGATTTACTACAAAAATCCCAGCCGATAACGTCATCTATATATCCATTATCATCATTATCTTCGTTATCAATATCTCCCGATACACCATTTTTTTTGCGCCACCAGAGCCAATTATCAAATTTTCCATTATGATTAATATCTTCTTCTTCATTTATCCAAATGTTATCAGCTATATCAAAATGAGTGTGATCAACTCCAGAATCAATAACAGCTACGACAATATCTTCACGTCCTTGTTCAGTTTCCCATGCTTCGAAAGCATCAATATCACAATCATAATTTCCTGGAGAAGGATTATTATTTTGTCCATTAGGATAATCCTGACCAACATTGTTAAGTGGCCATTGAACATTACAAAATGGATCATTTGTTACATCAGAATAATAATACATATAATTCGGTTCAGCATATTTGATGTTGGTATTTTTTGTAAATTCTTTAGCAACTTTTAAAATATCAACATCTTCAGGCATAGTAAATATATAAATATTAGACAAATAATGATTTAAACTTAAATTGGATAATTTTTCTGAATGAATCACTGAAAATTTTTTGTTGAGCTCATCTACTGATTTTAACCCTGTTTTAATAAATTTTTCTTCATTTATTGAAAAATTAAGAGAGACGTCTTTTTTAAACTTGACAATGAGTTCGCCTGGCATAAAATCAGATTTTAATTCTTGATCTAAGTTAAGTATATCAGGTGTTAAATTTAATAATTCTTTTTCAGTGTAACTAAATAAATCATAATTGATTTTTTCAAATTCTCCAAGATTTTGATTATTTATAATAGCAGCATTTGATAATTCCCAGTTATTTATCTGGACATAACCATTTATATTTGGAACAAAAATTGTAACTATAAAAACAATAAATATTCCTATTACCAGTCCTTTCCTAAAAACATTATATTTTATCATTTTTTCCTACCTCCCATTAAATAAAGTTGAAACTCGGTATATGTTATGATTGTTTAAATTTTCCTAAAAAATATACTATTAAAACAAATAATATAAATATAATGTTGAAGGTATTAAATTTTTTTAAGACTCTTGATAATAATATTTATCCTAAAGCACAAATTTTATAGTATGAGCCTTCATCCCAAATCTTTAATTTAATAAATAATTTATTATTTGCTACAACTAAAGATTCAATATACCCAAGGATCGTTTCACTTGATTCCCATATTAATTCTCCATTACTCTCGTTAAACATACAAATTTTTGATTGAGAACCAGGACCTCCAGATGAATCAGAAGCTGCAACTATCACTTTTTTATCTGCAACAATAGGTGAAATAAATAAATTGGTAAAACTAAAATCACAAATTTTTCTTTTCCAGATAATTGTTCCATCGCTCTCATTTAATGCAATAATTGATCCATCTAAATCGGTAACAAATATTTTTCCATATCCCACTGATGGTGAAGATATACATGTTGGAAAAGCCCAAATATTGGGACTGCCATTAATTTGAAAATACCAAATTTCAGTACCATCATATTTATCATAAGCAGTAATTCTACGATCACAACTGTTATCGTTTTTAAATAAATTAGAAGGAACAAAGATTTTCTCATAAGCCGCTGTAGGAGAAGAATAAATAACATGACCGTTTATACCTTTTTTTATCCATAATTGTTTTCCATTATCCAAATTAAAAGCAAAAATTGTTGATTTACGAGAATTAATTGATAAACCAGAAAAAATATTAATCATTGCAGAACGGCTAGTAATAACATATAGTTCATTTCCTGATACAATTGGGGTTGATTCTATTAATCCAAATATTAATTTTCTCCATATAAGTTTTCCATTGGTTTCATTAAAAATAGATATTCTACTTATTGGAAAATTATGAATAAAGTATCCACCTGCAATTATCTTATTATCGGTTACTACTACAGAGCCCCAAGAACCGCTACTTAAATATTTTTTTTCTAAAATAATGTCTCCTGTTGTTTCTTCTAGTTCAACAATTTTGCCAATAAATTTTGGAAAAAGAACTGTAAATTGAATAAACACTTTACCATTTATAACAGCAGGAGTGTTGTAATCTGTAACCGCAGGCAAAAATTTCCCAGGACCTGCAATATCTTGCTTCCAGTTTAAACTCCCATCAGATTCATTGAAAGCACAAATCGTGATATTTGATATTGAATATCCATCAGTACGGTCCATACCAGTAACAAAAACTCTATTATTTGCCACAAGAAGGGAGTTGAAATTAGAGTCAAAACTTATATTTAAGTCATCTTTGAAAGATTTTGACCATATTATATTCAAGTTATTTGGGATTGATGATTTAGAAAAGCATGAATTTGCTTCATCATGTTGAAACATTGGCCACCAATCAGTATTTGAAGAAAATGTAGAACATCTAATAGGTGTTTCATTTTTATTTTCAACATTTCCTCCTATACTTGGCACAACACTTGCTCCAACAAATAACAAAATAATCCCAATAACCAATCCCTTTTTAAAAATAGAATTCTTCATTTTTTCCTACCTCCCATTAAATAACGTTGCAATAAGTAATATCAAATGTTTGTTTAAATTTTACTAAATTATGCAAATTAAAAATAAATAAAAGGAAGAGAAATGTTGAATTTGGTTTTTTATAAAATTTTTCGAACAAGCATCCTTTTCGTTGCAGTGTTTCCTGCATAATCATAAGCAACAACTTTTATGATAAACCAATGAATTAAGCGGGGGCGACTCCAAGTCCAATTATACTCATAAGGAAAGCTAGTATCATTGTCCTTATATTTTCCATTGATATAAAACTCAACCTTTTCAATTCCTGAATCGTTATCTGTTGCATTCACTTCAATTGTTATCCTACCAATTATTAGAGGGATACGAAAACGTAAAAGATAATCTCGTATTTTTTCATTAAAAAAATAAAGACCACGATCTGGTTTAATTATTGAAATATTTGGAGGATGATTATCATTATTATAACCATAAGTTTTGAAACAAAAATCTTCATTTGGAATTGGACCCCAATTTCCATTATTAGCAAAATAATATGCTGTCCCTCTCAGATATACACTCTGATTTTTGTAACCCCATGATAGGGCACTAGAATAGGCAGTCCCATTTAGATATATATAATAACTATTTTCAGGTATTACACTTAAATCAGAAAAATCAAAATTAATCCAAGTGGGTGGATCACCGGGCTCAGGATCAAAAGGTCCAATATTTTTTGATGTTAATGTTAAATCTTCGCCAACCGGAGAATCACGAATTGAAATAGAAACAACATCTTCAACTTCTGCAAACCGAAAACCAATTTCAACTCTAGTTAATATATTTAATGTAGGTTTGAATGATTGTCCTAAAGCATAATATACGGCGCCTTGACCACACCCTCGACCATGAGAACCTTGTGTCTGATATTGATCAAGTTCATCTCTTGGATCAGATAATTTTATTTTTTCAAATGTTTCTGAGATATTCTGAAATAATTTTCCACTTATTATTGGTAAAAAACCAGCTCCAACAAATATAATTATTATCCCTATCACCATACTTTTCTTAAAAACAATATTGTTCATTTTTTCCTACCTCCCATTGTATAACTATACAATATGGTAGTGGGAAGGATTGTTTAAATTTTACTAAAAAATATACAAATTAGATAAATAATTACAAAAACATATGTATAATTTTAAAAGTAAAAGTTTAGGGGTTTAGTAAAATCTTTGGGAAGATAGGAAAAATATGAGAATTTAGTTAGACTAAAAAATCATTCTTTTTCTTATACTAAACCCCTACTATAATATTGTATTTTCTATGATAAATAGTTTTCTAAATAAAAATTATAAAAAAAAGAAGAGAGATTAATATTGTATTTTTATTGTAGTCCCAGTCGCAGTATTAGTCGTTGTAGTATTGGGAACAAATTTGGATGATTTGTTAGGAGGTTTAGGAATGGTGTGTTGATTATTCTGTTTTTGTTTTTTGATATAGTAATAGTTAGAGGATCAGACCAATCAGTGCCATAATCATCCTCATCCTTAGCCCTTACTCTAACAAGATAGGTATCTTTTTCATACCAAAAATGACTTGCTTCAGCAGTTTCACCTGAATTATATGGTCCAATCCAATCGCTAGTTGTATCGTCACCCCAATCCCATAAATAATAAACTTTATCATTAGTAATATCAGTTGTTTTAGTTGTAAAAGAATAAGTTTCTCCAGGTTCACCTATTAATGGACCATCAGGTTTATCTGGGATTTCTGGAGATTTAAAAATCATTGTAGGTTCAATTTCACGATCAACATTTCCATCGCCATCATCATCCATATAAATCATTAGATCAACGTTTTCACCATCAATATTTATTTTTCCTATAGAATCGGCTGTAACTATATTATTTTTATATTTTGCATCAACAGAGGTTCCATTTGAATTAAGAATTTTAATTGAAAAATTGAAATATCCATCTGCTTGGCTAATTATTTGATAAGAATAACTTTTATCATCAGGAACATTTGATATCTTTTCAATTGTATGATTCCACATGAAATACCCATTATCATAATTATGTTCCTCAGCATATTCTGGAATCGGTATTATATTCTGCGTTGTATTTTCAATCTCCATATCTACCCCTCCAGTCTCATTCAAACCAACATGATTACCATGCTCATCGTATAAATGAAGAGAAATAAAAGAACCAGATAGGCGCCCTGTTACCTCAGGTATTATAAATGAATCTGAATTTCCTTTTTTAGCAAAAGGAGGCACATTACCAGCAGAATAAACTTCGAGTTGCCCATTTGATGGATTTTGATATATTATCCTAAACATACCAGTTTCGGATATCGTTGAATAAATTGTCTCGGTTGTATCCGCAGGAGGAAAATAACCGCCATCCCAAGGCTGTTTATAATTGCGAACGCCATATGGATCCTTATCATCATTATCTCTATAATAGGCTTTTTCATAATGTGTATGTCCACTTAAGACAAGATCAACATCATGGATATCACAAATATTCATAAATGTTGTTCTACCCGTAGCTATACATCCGATATCCCAACATTTATCTTCACAACTAAAAAATGGAAATCCTGTATGACAGAAACCATTATTTATTACAGGATTATGCATCATAATTACTTTATAAGTAGTAGGTTTTATATTATCATTTAACCAATTTAGATCATTACCATAAATACTATATCCCCGTGGTGGTTCATAACAATTATCAGTCCAAACATGACAATCTGTATCAAGAAGGATAAGATTTAAATCATATTCAGGAAAAACAATGGATTTTGGACAGTACATATCGGGAAAATGATAATTATAATTATTTAATCCCTCACATGACCAAGGATTAAGCTGCCTAAATTTATAATTATCGTGATTACCTGGAACACAATAATATACAGGAGTATTTAACCCTTCTAAATCCTGTTTCAATACATTATAATTGTTACTTTCTTCTTCATAAAGAAGTAAAAATAGAAGGGTTGAGGCGAGTGACCAACCATTTCCATATTCAAGTAAATCTCCAGTTATTAGGACGAAAGCAGGTTCATATCCCATTAAATCAATTTTTTGATTAATCCAGGATATTTTATTTTTAACTCTGTTTCGATTACCATTCGCTCCATAATGAAGATCTGAAATGTGAATGAAATAAAAAGGATCTTGAGGTTCTTGATTCATACCATATGTTTCAAAAACACAATCTTGGTATGTTTGTCTTTCCCATGTTGGGCTATTAAATTTTACCCATAAATGTCCTCTTTCATATGGAGTATTATCTCCAGCGTTCAAATCATAATGAAATCCATTAGGCTGAACCTCACCACATTCACATCTTACTATAATATAATATGTTTTATAAACCTCTACAGATAAATCAGGAATATCAAATTCTACCCAATCTAAGTTTGGATATTCATTAAATGCAGTATGATCTTTTGATATGCTTACTAAGTCATTTCCATCTAGATGACTTCGAATTGATAATATTAGTGGACATCTATCAGATGTTATTGAATGTCTCATTATATAAAGTCTTATTCGAGTTATTGTGTTAAAAGACGGTTTAAATGATTGAGCACAAAAACTTAATTTATTTTGATTGGTATAAAAAATATTATATGATGAAAAACCTGTTTGATGATTATATTGGTCTAGTTGATCTTCAAGCTCATTTGTCTTTTCGTCAATTAATTTTTTATAATCGCTATTTCCAATATCTATTTTATTCCCTTTAATATTTTTACATAAAGAATCTTTATTGTTTATAACAAAATTATTATTTTCAAAATTTTTTAATGATTCATAATTCCCACTTATACTTGGTACAACACTCGCTCCAACAAACAACATTATTATTCCTATTACCAGTCCTTTCCTAAAAACAAAACTATTTTTTATCATCTTTTTCCTACCTCCCACTAAATTATAAAGCTGTAATATAATATTATTTTTTAAAAGTATCCATAACAATTGTTAACTAGAATAAAAGAAGAGAGAGGATTATGTTTGTTTTTTATTTTTGTAGTCCCAGTCGCAAAAATAGTCGTTGAAGTAATGGGAACAAAGTTGGATGATTTGATAAAAAGGAAAGGAATGGTGAAGCTCGCATTGCTTTGTTTCGTGGCATGGTAACCGTTAGAGATCCCTCTGGTCCGATTAAACCATTGGCATCCTCAGCAGTAACCCTGATAATATATGTATCTTGATTAGTCCAAGTATGTTTAACTTTTACATCCGCACCAGATGAAAAGAAATCTGTCGTTTCAGAATTGCTATCATCCCAGTCTATGTGGTATTTAACATCATCTCCATTGGGGTCTACTGCATTAAATGTATATTCACATTCTGCTCCTGCTGGTGCAGTTGTTGGACCTGATATGGTGGGTTTATTCGGTGGATTATTTATTTCTGATTCTGTGGTAAATGTATAGGTTTCTTCAGTTGTTTCTCCACTTCCACTAGTGTCTGTTGCACTAACAGTCCAATTGTATGTTGTACTGTATTCTAAGCCAGATATGCTGCATGTTTTTGTTCCGTCATATTCTCCCGTACTACTACTGCTCCCTATATCAGGATTAGTTGTAATGCTCCAATCATAGCTATCGCCCTCTGGATCAGATATATAAACTGACAACGAAGAAGTCGATACTGGTACATTGGGTTGTCCATTTAGTGGGTTCTCATTTGAAAATACAGGTGGGAGATTCGGATCTTCTGTTGTAAAATCCCACACAGGTCCAGTGGTACTTGCACCATATTGGTCCCAGGCAATAATCTTCCAATAATATGTCTCCCCTGGGTCTAAAGCTCCTGGATCATATATTGTAGCACTTTGATTAGATGATACTTTTTCAGCAGGTGGATCAACTGTATCAAAGTAGACATCATACGTCACCGTATCACAAATATCAGGGTCTCCACCAGTCCAATAAAGGTCATGATCAACATCTACATTGATCTCACCATCATATGGATCAGGAGTACTTGGATTATTCGGAGGATTATTTATTCCAGTGACTGGAACAGTATCATCATCTGGCTCTTGTCCTGGAAGAAGAGGAACAACATGAACATAATTTTCACCATATCCTGGTGATACTAGCTCAGCATGATAAGTTATTGTTTTAGTTGTCCAAGCAGGAAGATTCATGATCCATACTATTACCTCTTCGGTATCATTATAGTATGAATCAGGTTCGGGATTAGCTGAACCATGGACGTAGTTTAATATTGAAGGGAGATAATCAGTCACGACGACATTTTTTGGGGTAATTTTGGTATTATGCACCCATATTTTAAATTCGAGATCAGTACATATAGGCGTAGTTATGCTATCCTGCCAGGGATCATCAGGGTTTATCCGAACCTTTTTATCAATCGTGACCGGTGGACTAAGTAATGGCAAAGGACAACCTGTCTTCACTACCTCTTCATACGCTGAAGAATTCTCTTCTAAGAAATAGCTACCATAAAAAGCGGGTGTCGTTGATGTTACTAATAATATCACTAGAAAAATAATCAGACTTATTCTTACTGAATTATATTTCATATTTCTCACACCTTTTACATGATTTGAATTTCGTACATTTATCTTATTTTTAAGATGAGATTATAATTGAAGAGCTATGGAAATGGATTTATTAAGCTAGTAAATGCTCCACCATCTCCTGAAGGCCACACCAATTCATCATGACTTACATGATTATCATCTGCATCATAAGCATCTACATACATACTCCAAATTCTCAAACCAGGTAAATCTGTCCACTCATAGCTAAAGCCATCTGATTGATCCGTATCATCACCCTCCTCAATTTCACCCCAAAGAAGGCTCACGATTTTGAAATGTACACGTGCAATAGGTCCACTGTAACTTGTATAAATAAACATTACATCGCCAGGTATTATTAAGGACAATTTTAACGCTAGAAGAGCATCATTTGGTTCTAAACTCTTCGATTTATAGATATATATATACCCAACCTCTGGATCAGTAATCTCAATAGATGCAGGATTTCCTTGGTTATAAGATTCCGTTCCATCCTCATATTCATTGATACCAATTTCATTTACTTGTAAAGATGTAGCATTAACAGCTGGGAAAACCATTACTCCTACCAATAAAACAATAATGCCACTTATGAAAACAGTCCTTATTTTTTTATCACCTGCCTCAAACCATATTTTTTTATTCATCTTATTTTTCATTTTTTCACCCTTTTAACCTTTCATTATATTCATATTTTGGATATTCTCCAAACATTTTCTTTCATTCATTTACCTTCTCTGTTGTCAACAAATTTTTATAGAGAACGGCACATTTCCAGCTTCAATACCAATATCATTTACATTTTTTCTCTGGATTTCTTATCACCTCCACATTACTACTAGTTTTGAGTTTTAACCTTTAATTAATTTCCAGCACAATAATCCTCACGAAAAAAAGAAATTAAATGATTATATCGTTTCCAGCAATATAATCATCAACAAATCGACTATATGATAAATCAACAGTTGGATCAATAATCCAAAAAATGTTTACGTTGCAACTTCCTATTGGGAGTTCCACATAATCTTGATCTGAAGAAATAATCATGTCATTGATAACAACTGATTTTATATCTGCAAAAAAAGGCATATGTAATATTACAGAATCAGGTGGCTCTCTCCAATTCGGTTCAAATGAAATATTTATACCATTATCTGTTGATATAGCACTCAAATTAACCGTTCCGTAATATGTTGGTGCATTTTTTACCACAATTTTATCTCCTGGTTTAACCCAATCAGGTGATATTGCTGAGAAAAGATGAAGATTATTTTGAGATTCCCTAATCAACATACTCCTAAGCAAATTATTAATACAGGCAGAAAAACGTGCGTTATTTGGAAAATTACACCAATAAGGATCAATATTAACAGTTAATTGAACAAGTAAAGAAGCTACCATAGCATAGTCTCGAGTAGATGGAAAAACAGCGCCTTCAAATCCTTCATGACAGGAGCCAGTATGAAGAAGCATACTATAAAAATCGTTCAGAAAATCTTCTTGTTCACCTCTTCTTAAAGCAGTTAGAGCAATAGTTTCTGTTCGCCAGCCATGAATAGAAGTACGATGTGTTGCCATACCTTCGTCCATATGATATTTTCTATAATGTTTCAATGTTGTATTCACCAGTGAATCATATGGGTTTAGTAAGTTGTCACTGTAAGCAAATAGTAGGTTATTCCAGTCTACACCTCCAATTACATCCATTCCCGGTGGGATTACATCATTGTTTCTTGCACTTGCTATTTTAAGTTGTTTAAAAAAGTGGTTTTGATATGCATCATGAAATTGTTGGAAATCCTCAGTTAGTAATTTATTCCCTGCTGCTTTTGCCACAGCAATCGCACCATCTAAACCTATTAACGACCAGAAATTATGACCAGTGTAATGTCCTGCAATATTGGGGCCATCTCTAGTATCAGCATAAGGCATTAAACCAAACCGGTCTTCCATTACTTTGTTTTTTATCCATCCAACTGCATTTGTTACATTTGGTAACATTTCAATGGCAAAATTAGTATCATTAGTTATTTTGATATATTCTCCAAAGGCTGCAAGTGCACATCCAATCTGTTTCCAATAACCAGGATGAGATATTATATTACCATCTTTAAATTGAATACTTGCTGTATAACGTAGAATTTTTTTAGTAACATCATTATAATTGTAAAAACTATACATTTGGCCAGAATAATAACTAAGTGGTGTCGCAAATTCATTATAATGAAGCCTATTGAATACTTGTTGTATTTTATCTTCAGGAATTATATTTTGACACATAAAGCTCTGAATGAGATAAGATTTACTAGCGTTAATCACTTTATCTTCTGGTACATTGATAGTTGCTCCTTGTTCAATTAGTCCATCCCAAAAAACTTGCATTTTTTCAAAATAATCATCATACTGTGCGTTATTCAACATAGTAAGAGTATTGTAATCTGATGTATCCATTGGATATTGAGGCATTTTAAATGTGTAATTCTTAATTTCGTTTCCTTCTAATTGTATATTATAAGAAGCTAAACCTACAGACTTTTTAGGATTTATACAAGAAAAGGTATTTAGATAAGATTTCCTTAGATTTTGTAATTTTTCTGTTGGTGATTTATCGCAAAGATAAATTAAACTATGATTTCTACCTGCAAAATTATTTTTCATTTCATATTTCCAAGATAATTTAAATGGGTCCAAATTAACCATTTCAAATGGTCTGTGGTCTATCCCACCATATTTGAATCCTAAAGCAAATTTTGTTTCTTTATTTGTTTGTGTAGGATTGATAACCTGAGCTTTGATGAAATTAATCTGTGGAGAATTATATTCTTCATCTAACCAGTATTGAAATGCTTGAATTTTTATTATCAAGCCATCCTTTTTAATTTGATAATTAATGCAAGGTAAATATCCCTTGTATAAAGTCCATATTCGTTCATTTATTGGATCAAGATTTTCTCCAGCGAAAAACTCTAGTTCCGCTGATCCTGTAAAGAGGTGACCTTCAGGGGTTATTATTGTTGCGAAATGTTCATATGGTAGACCTATTTGGTAAACTGGTTTAGCCCAGTAAGAAAAATATTCACTTTCTGCGTCATTTGGATATGTTACTGTAATTCTTTGAAAAAGTTTACTCTGCCTTCTCCAAGATTTAAAAAATATTCCTAGAAATTGTGTTTTTAAAGTATTATTTAGTTTTATACGTATTTTTTCTTTATTTTCAAACATCTTTTCATAATCAATTACATCATGAATTTTCGATAAGTTACTAGGATTGCTCCATTCATCACATAAATAATTCTCATCATCTGTTGAAGTATTAGAAATATTTGTCTTAAAACCAAATGAGGAATTTGTAAAATTAGTACCTATAAATAAAATTATTATTACAAAAACCAATCCTTTTTTATATAATTTATCTATCATTTTTACCACCATTTTCATTTAACTTATTGATGGTCGGTCACGATATTTAAGCATTCCAGCACATTAATCCTCATGAAAGAAAAATCATTGAAATAAAAAACTTAAAACAGATTATTTTAAAGATTAAGCACAAAATGGAATAGGAAAAAAATCAGAAAAACGATTGATAATATTATTTATCGCAAATGTTAAACCACGATTACGACTTCTCATATAAAGATTGATACATTCATTTGATAATTCATTTTGATATTTTATAAAAAATGACCATATCATTTCTTCATCTTTAAGTTTATATTTTATCTCTTTTCCTATTTTTACCTTCTCGATTAAATCTAAATGATATAACTTTTTCAAATGAAAATCAATCGTTGTTCTATGTTTCTTCAGCAGTACAAGATGAGTACGTTTTCCCGTCCAATATTTAGTTAATTCAACCAGTTCTTTTTTTGAATATGTTTTCGTATGGAATTCAGGTTTTAATATTGCCTTTTTATGAGTATCATCATCTTTGAAAATATAACCAGGGCCTGGGGTAAGTAATAATAATATAATTCTGAATGGAACGTCTTGTCTTAGAAGATTAATTATTTCTTTATCATTTTTACCAACTTTTTGTGTGGCATAATATCTAGTATATTTTAGATCATCTTTTATGATTATTAATTCTTGTTTTTTAAGTATGTATAGATGATGTCTTAAACCTCCAAAAGAAATATTTATTCTTCTCGAGAGTTCCCTTAAATGTAGACCAGGATTTTCTAGAATATAATTATATATTTCTCTTCTTTTTTCAAGTTTTAATAAATTTTTTTTTGATATCATATTTCCTCGTTGCAATATTATTATGTAATCAATATTAGATAATCCTTGTGTAATAATGATAATGAAATAGGGGTAAAACCCCTATTTCATTCTAGTTAACGATTGTTAAGGAGAATTATATAAAGGTTTAGTTGATTGAAATCAATATAGAATATGGACATTTAAGGGAGGAAAAAATATGAAAAAACATTTAATATTAACATTAATAGGTCTCATATTTTTAGTATTATTATTTTCAGGGTGTACTAGTAGTGTTGAATCAGCGGTATCTGGTGGTGTTACATGTATTATATTAGTAATTATTGGGATTATTGTTTTTATTTTGATTGTTGCATATCTTCTTGGAGGTAAGAGGACTGTAGTACAGACACAGCAATCTGCAACGCCATCACAGCCAATTATAATACGGGATGAACCTAAAAAAGAAACGAAACAAGAGCGTAGATGCCCAAGTTGCGGGCGTGTAATCCCTGAAGATGCAAAGATATGCCCTTACTGTGGAAAAAAATTTAAGACACATTTCAAAGAAGAACAAGAGGATATAAAAGAAGATGACCCAGCAGAATTTTGTTCAAAATGCGGTGCAAAATTTGAGGAAGAAGAATTAGAATTTTGCCCCAATTGTGGAAAAAAACTGAAGTGATTGTTATGAATAAAATTTGTCCGGAATGTGGAGTAGAAATAAAGAAAGGATACAAATTCTGTGGAAAATGTGGATATAAGTTTACCCAAGAAATTCCTATTACAATGGATACACCTCTTCAAGAGGAAGTTGTTGAAAAAATTAGAGAGAAACCTAAATCTAAATCCATAATTGTAAAAATTGGTTTATTTTTTGGAATTGTCATAATAGTTGCAATTATATTTTTTTTAATTATTTCACAAGGAGACAAAGGTGGCATTATAACTTCTGAACCATCGGCTGATTTTGATTATTCAATATCTGATACATCGGTTACTTTTTCTGATACATCAACTGATGCCGATGGTAGGATTAGTTCCTGCTATTGGAACTTTGGAGATGGATATACGTCTTATTCTAAAAATCCGACCCATAGATATTCAAATGATGGAACATATGAAATAACTTTAAAAATAACTGATGATGATGGTAATACAAACACAATTAGCAAGAAAGTTACAATAACAATTCCAAAAATCCCACCAACAGCAAAGTTTACATATACAACTTCTGGATTAATGGTCTCATTTACTAGTACATCGTCTGATTCAGATGGAACAATTAGTTCACATTATTGGACTTTCGGGGATGGGACATCATCATATTCTAAGAATCCGACAAATACATATTCTACTAGTGGAACATATCAAGTAACTTTGAAAGTAACTGATGATGATAGAAATACAGATACATATTCAAAAAAAGTCACAATATTAATCTCAAATGCTCCTCCTTCTGTATATTGTTCGTCATATCCAATAGAGGGAACAAAACCACTCACAGTATCATTTTATAGTTCTGCTCATGATAATGATGGTTATATAAAATCATATTATTGGGACTTCGGAGATGATGAAATCTCCACATCAGAGAAACCTATTCACACTTATTACAATATTGGGACATATTCAGCGACTCTAACTGTTACAGACAATTATGGTGGTACGGGCTCAGATAGTATTACTATAGTTGTATATGATGAGACTGAAAGGGTTGATTCTGATAACGATGGTTGTCCAGATGATATTGATATATTTGATAATGGAAATGCAGGAATAAGAGTACATATATCATTTTATCAAGATGATGGCACAATGGATAAATACTTTTTTGCTCCGGACCCTTACTTTGAAATAATTATCAACCTCCGTGATAAAGATGGCAATCCGACACCTGGAGATTGGAAAATGAGTCAAGTATTTGATGATGGGAGAACATTGTATGACCCATTTTCATTTACAATTGATGTTGATGAAGATATTACTAAAGTAGGTGTCCAAATAACTGCCTGGGATGATGACACTCTTGACCCTGATGACCCAATAGATTTGAGTGCAAAATCTTCTGACATGGTAAGCAGGTATGAGTTCAATCCTAGGTTAAATAACTATAAATCAAATATAGATGATGGTAGCCTTGATTTAATAGATGATGAATTTGATGCAAGAATAGTTTATACAATTGAAATAGTCGAGATATAAGAAAAAAGGAAAGCGAGTTAACATCTCTTAATTATGAATCTGAGGGTAGACAAACAAAAAAATTATGTGTGAAGGAATATGGCTACAAACTTAAACCTATTTTTGTGTCTACCCCCATAGTTTTAATCTAATAACATATGTGAGTTTGCTGTATATTACTCCTTTGTAACTGTTTATAACAAATAAAATTGAAACTGGTGTAAACAATTGTTAAGAAGAGTTTTATAAATGATTACTTGTTTTTGAACAATGGTTTTGAGGAGTTTAGGGAGGGAAATGACAAAAGCAGGACTTGAGGGAATAATAGGAGAAAGAAAAGCAGTTGGAAAGCTGCTTGAACTTGGCTATCAGGTATTTGAAAAAACTATAGATGCTGATGCTATAGATCTTGTAGTCAGATGTAAAAAAGGCAGAAATATATTATTCAGAGAAATTCAGGTTAAGTATTCTAAATATTATGAAAAGTCAAAGAATTATTGGTTTTCCATTCAAGCATCCACCTACAAACCGAGAGATGATTATTTTTTTATGTTTATAAGCGGAGATGAAAACCATATTTTCATAATATCATCAAAAGAATTGAAAAATTACCTGAAAAAAATGCTTTGGCATGAAAAAGGGAATAAGTGGATGATTTACATTATTAATAGAAAGAATAAATGGTATTTACGTACTAAGAGCGGTCGGAAAAATATTGACATTACTGAATATTTAAACGATTTTGGCCAATTAAACTAGAAGATTTGAAAAATGGGGAGGAAAAAATATGATGGAAGTAAAAGTTAAAGGGTTAGATGAAGCAATTGATAACTTAAAAAGTTTACAAAATAAATTAAGGGAATTGGAAGGGAAACACAAAATTTCACTTGATGAATTAATGACCAAAGAATTTATGAAAAAGCATACTAAATATGACAATTTTAATGAATTTGTAATAAACAGCAATCTGGTTCCAGAAGATACCGTTAAAATAACTAAAGAGATGTTTGCGGACATTCCTGATGAAGATTTTGATAAATATATTAGAGATAATACAGATTTTCAATCATGGAAGGATATGCTTCAGACTTCCACTAATGAATACGCAAAAAGAAAGCTTGGATTATAAAGTAAGCTTTGAAATCAAAATATTTTGATTTGAAAATGGGGAAGAAAAATGGTAAACAAATCTGAAATAAGGGCACAAAAATATCTTATAATTGCTGTTTCATTAGGTGCCTTATTTGGAATTGTAGGTAGTATGCTTGTTACTACCTTTTTTAGATTGATTGATATTTTAGGTGAAACATCTGTTGAAAAAGAACTATTTTACTTTGGTGTTGCTTTTTTTGTGTTTATTATTCTTTTAATTGTTTTTTATTTAATAGTACGTGATTTTGATAAAAAATCTAAATAGATACAAAATGATTTGAAAATGGAGGAGGAAAAATGGACATATTACCAATTGCATTGACTGTAATTGCACTTATTATAGCCATCAGTGTTGGTTTTATTGCTTATTATTCAGCAATAATTTCAAGAAGTACATTACGGCATCAAGTTCTACTTGATATTAGGAAAGATTATCGTTCATCTGAAATGATGTCTGCAATAGCTGAACTAAATGATTTTTACAGAGGTTGTAAGGAGGAAACAGATGACATTGCTTTTTTTAAAACAAAATACGCAGAACGAGTTGATGACGACGATAAAAAAATTTCTGATTCTGCTAATACAATGAAAATAGAAGATGGCCTTAATTATAAAAGAAGATTACTCACACACTTCTATAGTTATTTAGCAGCCATCAATAGACATGGTATGCTACCTCCAAAAATGATTTTTGATTGGTGGATTCCTGATGATACGAAAATGATTGAAAAATTTATTATTCCTTTGGAGAATGGATATTTAAAAAAATACGGAGTTGTTGATGAGCACATAAATTTTGTTATGCAACCTTTAAAAGAATTAAACGAGGATTGTAAGTATTACCACGATAACGATGTTAATGAAATTAAGAAGAAATTATATTTTTACTCTAAACGATGGTTGGATTTTTTAAAGAAATAATAGATTTGAATGACTATGGCAGTTATTAGGAAACGAAAACCATATGAACATCAATTAGAAAGAGTAAAAAGATGGAAAAATAGAATTGACAAGATAACCACTGATTATAAACAAGGAACACTCTCAGTCAAACCTTTATATCTGGCTGATATGATATGTTGTTTTTTTATTTGCTGTGATCATATGAAGGATTACATCGATAAGGATGATACTATTGAAACAGAACAATCGCCATATGATTATCTCGAAAAAAATATATGTTTAAAAGATTGCAGGGAAATAAGTATTGGAACAAAACATCTTGAAATACATGAGTCGAAAAAATCACAGGGTCCATTTAAGATAAATTTTGTTGCAAAAAGAGATGAGGAAACAGGAGAAATGTTATTCGATGTTAATATAAAATCAAAGACATTACACGAAAATTTTTCAAAGCTTGCCGATGATTGTATTTCTGCATGGGAAGCCTATATAAAAAAGGAAATTACAAGTAAACCAAAAAAACAAATTAAAATTAAATGCCCTAGATGTAAACATGAATTTAAAGATGATGAAGATTTAATAATGTGTGATTGCCCAAAGTGTGGACAAAAAAATATATTAATATAAAAAATTAGTAAACAACTTTAAAAATTATATTTAAACAACAGTGTTTTACAACCCCTAAAAATCTAGAAATTGAATACCTTTTTATCCTCAACAACTAAATGTAGAATTTGAAGATTTCATACTTGTCAGTAACATATTTTGCCGAAATTCCATATTTCTTTTGATATTTCTCGATAAGTTTGTTGGTTTCTGCTAAGAGATTTTCTGTAAAATTACCAAGTTCATTTATTGTATTCTCCAAGTCATCGCATTGTTGTTTTGCAAGTTGTTCTTTTTCCTTGAAAAATATACCATGCTTTTTCTCCCAAAATTCACGAAAAACATGCCCCTCAATCAAATCTTTGATATTATCTACGGTGTAGGTGAGCAAATTTTCAGAGAGACTATCTCCCTCATAAGCTTTAGACAGTTTACGATGTTCCTCAACCTTTTCATCCCATTTATCTATTACGTTTCTACATTTCCTTCTAAACTGTGATGTGTATATTATTTTAGCTATAGCATTTGCTTGAGTTTCAAGTTCAGTAACAAGGACATCGTGTTTGTCTATCATATTTTCAATATCAGGGTGAAATTTTCTAAAATTTCCATAGACCAATATATCAGCTCCCAAAGAGAACAGATCATGTAGCTTCATTCTAGCCTTGAATTCACCTCTTATAAATGATAGTCCTGCATTGCCTTTTTTAAAATCAGCCAGCTCTTTATCTAAAAAATGTAAGAGAGGATAAAGAACTATACCTAACATCTCTTCAATTATCGGTTTCTTCTTCTCTCTCCTAGTTTCTTGCAATGAGAGATATGTTAATGTTGCGTAAATTACCGTTGCGGCAGAAGTTACTATGAGGGCAATTGTAGTTATGTTTATTTCCATTACTTACTACCAAATTTCTAATCGAGTTATTACTAATAAAAGATTATTGCCTTTTTAGCCTCCCGCAACTCAGGATTGGTTTTTTAAAGAAAAAGATGTTATGAAATATTAGGCGGGAAAAATTATGAAAAACATATCCGAAAAATTGACTATAAGTGGCTTTTTGATTACCGCTATGCTAATCTCAATCGCATATGGTCTTGGTGGAGGAATACTGTATAGTCAAATGGATCTTTATAGATATTATGGAACGCTAATCCTGGGATTTGGCATTCCTGCTGCTCAAGTTTTAATGGCCCTTGTTCGAATTGTCAATCATCTTCCTGATGAAGAAAGGAACTGGTGGCTAATCTTGGCGGTAATAAGTCTGGCAATAGTCGTTTTGTTCCCGATTATATTTCCCAAAATATGCTAAACGAAATACTTTAAAGAGAAAAATGTTATGAAATTGTAGTTAACATGTCAAAAACTGTTTAGTCCTTTTGCTAATTTCCCTCCCGTTGGAGCACGTTTCTTCGGCATTTTTTTACATTCGGAAGTACTGCTATAAATAATTATAAAAATTGATAGTTCATTAAGATATTCTGGATGCTATGAGTGGCATTAAGGAAACTTAATTAAATTAAGCTTCAAAACTTAACAAGACCCTCCTCTGACATCCAGTAAAATTTTTGAAATGAAATCAGTAACGAATTAGGGGTAGAAAACAAACAAGCCACTTATTTGGGAGTAAGGAACCTGTATTTCTACCCCATAACATCATTTTAGTCTGGTCTGTGTATTTTATTGTTTTGTAATAAATTGTAGCAAAATATTTTAATAAATAGTATATCTTAGAGTATTGAATATGGATGAACAGAAAGAATCAAGATTTGCATTACTATTTGCAGTTTTTGGTTTTATGTTAATAATAGCCACTGGTGTAGATTTCTTATTAGGAAGTAATAACATTCCTATTTTTGTTTCGATCATTGGATTAGTTTTAATTATAATTGCAATGGTTCTAAGAAAAAGAAAAAGAAGAGAGTGAAATAATGTATGCCTATCATGTTTATTGCAGAGTATGTATAGAAAAATTAAGAAAATAGCAAAAGAAGAAAAACGTAGTTTATCAAACATGATTACTTATTTAATAGAACAATACTGAACCATCCTTGAATAACTATCTCGTTTATTATCAGTTAGTGAATCTTGCATTAAAGGAGTCTGGTATATTATTCTAGTTGGCTTATTGTAGTTGGCTAAACAGAACTCCACCCATTATATTCCACCAGATGTCTATAAGGACTCACAATTTCCATTCAAACCAAAAGACCAAGTTAAGGTTACAATAGAGCCAGATAAGAATAGAATGGTAGTAGAAAAAAGATAAAAACTACTTGTAATATAAATCACGATTCAGGCAAGTTAATTTAACATAATGAGAAGTCATATGTGGTTTAATGACAATTCATCAATACTGACTGAAAAAAACTTGATATTATTGCCGAATGACATAAGAATAAAAGATCAACATGTTCAGGCTTTTTTGCTTGAAATGAAAGGTTTTACCTCTAAGTTTTTTCGTCTATAGCTTTATTAATCAATTATATATTCAAAAAACAATGGTCCAAATTCCCCTAAATTATAAAACAGTTTATTTCTTTATAATGTCTTTTTTTGCGTTACTATTTTTTGTAACTCTTATAAATCCTATGGAAATTAGTCATCCACTTTTTTTGACTATAACGTCTTTGATTAACGTATTTCTTGGTATAACTGCTTGGATATTTGACGAAAAGTATGATAGAGAATTTGAAACTGAGCGTACTGGACTTTATCCAACAAAAGCTCAAATACAAAAACGTGATTCGAAAAAAAGATGGAATCTAATAGGAGTTACAGTCACTACCTTTGTTTTTAGTCTTATTGGGATTCTCCCTCAATTTGTTCAATATTTCAATAATTAGAAGGTATTATATTTGATTTCTATTTTCACTCGCATTTGTATTCAGAACAGAATTTGATTTCTTTCGAAATAAATATTATTAATTAATTCAGTAAATCGATTCTACCACCATAGCAATCAACTTTCCACGTTTTTAATGAAGAATTATAGATGTATATTATTTCTTTATTAATTCTCTTCTCAGTACAGGATACTTTTGATATTTTACTTTTTCTAGACTTACATCGAGTAATTTTAGATCTTCTTTCATCAAATATCTCCTTCATGCGACACCAATCATGATCAAGAAAAAATCACTTGCACATATTGACAGAACCAAGAAAACAAAAAAGGTATATTGGTAGACGCTTACATAATACCAAAGATATAATGGGCTTTCTACCATTATACCTCACATCCATCAGACAATACGAGATTTGAACTCTATTTTACCGGTAAAAAAATAATGTTTTCTCCTGTTGGATTAAAAATACAATCTAATTGAAATATAACGATTTGACTCTAAAAAAAGGCATTAATGAACAGCGATTAGAGGTTAAGAGTCGTATTATCTATTTATGATTAGAGTTTATTAAATATCAAAAGTCATGCCTAGCAAGTTTTTACTTTTAATTACCTCACCAAAATTATAAAAATGATGTTGTATAGTATAGTAAGGATGAATGATTTTAGTTTTTACGATACGTTTAAACCACAGTCAAAAAAACAACGTCAGAAAGATCAAATTAAAGAAAATTTTAGAAAAGGCAGAGCAGGCGAGGATCAAATTCGTATGAAATATATGATGCAGGGATATGAAGTTGAAAGAACGGGGAGAGGATCTGATTTTAGAGTTAGAAAAAGGGATCTATTTACTGGTCGGGTAACAGAGAGTAAACTAGTTGAGGTCAAAACAGGTAGTGCTGACTTATCTAATCTTCAAAGAAAAACTAAGAAAAAAAAGAGCAATTACAAGGTAGAACGAGTAGATCCCTGGCGGTATTAAACAGTATTAAAAGAGGATATGTTCCCAAATGCCCTAATGATTTTATCTAATTTATTGCATGTTAGCTTTTTATAAGTGTCTCAAATTCTTAATTGTAAGAGCTAAATAAACATATAAAATCACATCTAGCTATTATCACAATATGGTTTATACCCGCACTTAATACAAATATCCTTATCCTTGCATTTTTTAAAATCATCTATTCCTGATTTTTCTTCAATGTATTCTCTTAATTTTTTTGCTTTTTCATTCAATAAATTTTTAAATTCTTCTAAATCATCCTCTGTTGTATTATACTCATGGGAATCTCCTATATCCAAAAATACTACTTCTGTATAAATATTTTCAAAATTAGACAATCTCTTTTCTAATGCCCAAATTATATATAACTTCATTTGCCATTCATCAATCGCATTAGCATATGAACTATCAGTTTTCCATTCAGTGATAAAAATTCTACCATCTTTTGATCTAGTAATAATATCAGGAACAAGCCAAAAATTACATTCATTTATATTAAAACTACAATATTTTTCATGAATTATTAGTTCTAAATCTTTGTAAAAATCTAAATATTCTGAAAAAAATATTTTTATTAAGAGAATTTTCTGTTAAATGGAAAGCTTTTCTCGATTCAGATATACCATTAGCAATAAAATATGATGTCTGGAAAAAGATACGTTCAAGTTTATCATTTTTTGATCAAGAAAATGAAAATAAATTTTTGAAAAGTCAAGTCAATATCTTAGAATCAATGGGGTTGTCTAAAGAAGAAATTGCGAAACGGAAAAAAGAAATCAATAAACAACACAATGATTTTATTGTTGAATTTAGGGAAAAAATTGGTTATCATCCTAAAAAATATAGAAGCAAAACTAATAAAAATCTCGATTTAGAAATTGAATCTATGAAAGAGCGTATAAATAAAAAACAGAAAGACCAAGTTGATGGTATTCTAAATTGGTGTCTAGATGTTTATCCAGAAGAAATTAATAACACAGGTTTTTTCCTTGATGTAGGTAACCTTAGAGATTTTAGTTTTTTCCCCTTTTATTTTGGAATACCAATAGATTATGAGGAAAAACTTTTTAGATTAGTTAAGAACAAACATGATTTTAACAGAATAAAATCGGTTTTAAAAAATGTTAAAATCGATAACATAGATGATTCATTAAAAAATTTAATTGATATAAGATATGAAAGAAATTTTTCTAGATTTTCTCTTAGATTCACCCAGCTCTTTGTTAAATTAATTCAAAGGCCTTTCATTCAGATATTCTATAAACAATTTGATAAAAAGGCCAAAGAAGAAATTATAGGCCTTCTAAGGAAAAATAATCCTAATTCTAAGGATAAATCTGATTATGAACTATTTTATTATTATGTTGTGTCTTATTTTTAGGTAAAATTAAATTTTTCTCTATTTTTTCTCTTTCGCTTCCTTATACATTTCCCATGTCTTCGCTAGCATATCGTTATAGAACTCACGAAAACTAGGATCTTTCAACGCTTCTTGGGTAGCTATTCCTGTATCTATTGCAGTTGGTGTGATTTCTTCTTTTTTAGGTTTAAGTGTAGCGCTGCATTTCCCACAATGAATAAACGTTGGTGGGTTCTCTGTTTGGCAATTCCAACAGATAATAGGCTGTAACATAGTTTCTTTGGGTTCATCGTCTTTGATGCCTAGTAGTTTTTTAATGTAATCACTGGTGTCTTTACTAGCTAGGTGGGTGTAATAACTAGGCATTGTACTGCTGTTGCTCCATCCAAAACGTTCTCGCATCATAGCCTCGTTAAAGCCTCTCATAGCGCAAAAAGTAGCGCTAATATGTCTCAGTGTATGCGGGTGTATATCTTTAATGTCGCAATCCTGAGTTATTTGTTTAACGATAGTCCAAATACCGCAAGGTGTTACAAAAAGATTTTCTGGTTTTCTGTCTTTAAGTTGAGGCGCATCTGAATAAATAAAAGGTGCATCAGGATTATTTTTAAACTTATGAAACTGGTTAAGATAATTACGGATATACAATGTACTACTAGGGATGATAAATAATTGTATTTTCCGTTGACCTGTTTTAAGACCTGTTGCTTTTTTAGGAAGTATAAAATATGCACCAAGTTGCCGATCAAAATGAATGTTTTTAATTTTTAAAGCTGTTAGTTCCGATACTCTTAGGCCACCATCAATAAGGCTACATATTATAACTTGTTGTCTAACATCTTTACATTTATCTAACATTTTTTTGATTTGTTTCTCTGTGAGAATACTATCAAGTGGTAACTCTTTGCTGTTTCTTACTGTACTCATCCATTCAACACATTCAGGGAACTTAATTGTTTTCTGTAGCTGCTTACCTTTCTTGTATGTCGCTGGATCTGAAACAAACTTGTAAAAACGTTTAATTTTTTGTTCTATCATAGTTGCACTATTATCTTCAAACTTCTTTCGCAGCCATCCATCAAATTCCATCATGTCATCTTGACTGGCTTTGTTAAATGGTTTTTTCAAAAACATGGATAATTGTAAGATAGCATGTACGTCAGATGAAATTGTTGCAGGGCTTATTTTTTCACCTTTGCTATTGGTATCAATGGTTCTTCTAAGTCTTAAAAACTCATTAATTTGTTGTTTGTGATCTTGATTAGTGAATTGCTTCAAATAACTCTCAATATTTCTTTCATGCTTGTTCATAGCAGCATCAATACTAGAATGCAGTTTTACTATAAAAACTTTAAGTATCGTCACATTTTGTTTTTTACAAAATCAAGTAATTGTTCTTTTGTAAATGGTTTTTGTAAAAAATCTTCTTCTTTACTTGTATCAATATTCTTCTTTGCTTTTGGTTTCATTGAAAAAAACGCAGGCGCACTACTATTAGGCATTGATGTATCTATTAGTATTAAACCAAAATTTTCTTCTTTATCGTCTTCCATAAGTTCTAAAGCCTTACGGCTACTATTCACAGTTACAACTTCAAAATCATCTTCCTCTAAACAAGATTTAACTTCTTCAAGAATGCTAGCCTCATCATCTACAACCATTATTGTTTTCATTTCTCACCTAAAATAATATCAGGATGTCAAACTTAAATATTTCTGTTGATTATTTTTGCAACGCTAATAAAAAAGGTTTTAGTAAGATAGACCCAAATTGCCTTATGAAATCAACAGGAGTAAATGTACAGGAAATAAAAAGAATAATTTACCAGTAAAAACGGGATCACCTTCCTTTTTTATCTTCCCCTGCCAAAAACACAACAAGGGATTGGTTTTTAAAGAAAAAGATGTTATAAGATGAGTATATGGCAAAATCAGGACATATAAATCAGAGAATCGGTGTGTTTGTAGATGTGCAAAACATGTACTATTCTGCAAAGCATTTATACAGAAGTAAAGTAAATTTCAAGACAATCTTAAAAGAAGCTATAGCTGATAGGCAGCTTATTAGAGCCATAGCATATGTTATAAAAGCAGATGTGAAGGATGAAGGCACGTTTTATATTGCTTTGTCTGAGATGGGTTTTGAAGTAAAATCAAAGGAGCTTCAGGTTTTCTATGGCGGAGCTAAGAAAGGGGATTGGGACGTTGGAATAGCTATGGATGTAATGAGGCTAGCGCCAAAACTAGATACAATTGTATTGATTAGTGGGGATGGAGATTTCTCTGATTTGTTAGAACATGCAAAAAGCCTAGGTTGCAGGGTAGAGGTTGTAGCCTTTGGTAAAACCACATCTCATAAACTCAGGGAGGTTGCAGATTTTTTCACAGATCTTGATAAAGATGCAAAGCATTTATTTAAAAAAAGGAAATAATATTTGGAAATTGTTGTTTAATGGAGGGAAAAAAATATGGCAAAAGAAACAGCTAAAGAAAAAAGAAGAACTGATGAAAACATAATATATGTTGGAAATAAACCACCGATGAGCTACGTACTTGCAATAGTAACACAGTTTCAGGGTAGTGGTTCAGAGGAGGTTGTAATAAAAGCTAGAGGCAGAGCGATAAGTAGAGCAGTAGATGCCGCAGAGATAACAAGAAATCGGTTTGTTACAGATGCGGAAATCAAGGACATAAAAATTGGAACCGAGAGCATCACAAATGAGGAAGAAGGCAGAACTTCTAATGTATCTTCAATTGAAATAATCTTAACAACTAAAAAGAAGAGTAAATAGCTGGTAGAACGTTAAGCTAATAAGACAACGCCCATGTCTAGTTCTAGTTTTTTTGCTCTCTCTTTGTGCATATTTCGAATGGTGACTTCTGTGGCATCTCCACAAAAAAAACAATCCGAGAAGGGATTGATTTTTTTTAATTGGGGATAGAAAAATAAATATTTCGCAATCAAAAAAGAGAAAGGCTTTACTTGCGGAGTTGTCCTAACAAAGTAAGTTCCTTTGATACTTTATCTACTGCTATTGACACATCGTCTACTGTTCTTGCGCCTGCGCAGACTATTTTACCAGAACCAAACAATAGCATAGCTACTTTAGGTTCTTTTATCCTATAGACCAACCCTGGGAATTGCTCAGGCTCATATTCCACGTTTTCTAAACCCAGAGCTACAGCTACTTCACTAAGATTAAGTTCTCCTCCTAGATCAGATGTAGCTACAATATTTTGAATTACAATGTCAGGCTTTTTGTATACTTTTACCCCCATTTTTTCTAGCTTTTCTGCTATTATTTTGATAGTAGTCCTTACATCCTCAATGGTTTTTGCACCTGTACAGTTAGCTGCTCCGCTTCTAAATAGGAGCGTAGCTGTCTTTGGATCAGTCAGGCGATATACAAGTCCTGGGAATTGTTCCGGTTCATATTCTGCGTTTTCTAACGTTTGTGCTATAACATCTAGATCTAATTTCTCTGCAAATGTTGTAGATGCTACAATATTTTGTACCTTTATTTCTATCATACAATATCACTTTTCCATTAAATAGTTCAGTGTTACAGCCTTTAGGTGGCAAAACCAAGAACAAGTATACCTATTAAAATAATTCTCTCATTTTATGCTTATTAAACAACCTGTTTTTCAACATTTTTTTTATACTATCCGTATAGGTTGGTTTTTTAAAGAAAAAGATGTTATGTAACTATATGCAGATGGGAAATAATGTATGATTCATATTAAATGTAAGACATGTGGCTGGCGTTTACCTTTTTCCAGCAAAAGGAATGAAGATGCTGTTAAGAATCGAGGAGACAGCAATATTATATGTCCTAATTGTGGCCAAATGCTGATTAAAATGGGCGGAAAGTGGAATGTATGAAAATGAATAACTCGTACTTAATCGTTTGAATCCTCTTTTTTATTACCCCCGCGGACTCAAAAACCATGGTTTTTGGTATTACAAACGAGAAGATAATAATAAAATATTATGAGGAATCCTTAAATGCTAATTTTTAATCTACCTGATTTAAAGTTCTAATTGGACTAAAAGGAAATAGTAAAAATGTATGATGAAAATAGAGAAATGCACAAAGTAACCTGTGCAGAATGCGGTAAGGAAACCCAAGTTCCATTCAAACCAGATGGTAGCAGACCAGTCTATTGTAAGGAATGTTATCAGAAACATAAACCAAAAAGACTTTAGATAAAATTTTCGTAATTACCTGGGTTTTAACAATCTTATTTTTAATATCTTTCTTTTTTTAACCCCTTAAAATATTATCACGCTTCGTGGGTTATAGATTTTTAAAGAAGTAACTGTTACGAAATTGCAGGTAGGTGCAGAAGAGAAATGAGCCGGGCTGGAACGAAATATAGAGAAGTAATCGAGTTATTTGATGAAAAAACAGGGGATGTAGTAAGAGTAATCCGTTTCCGTAACTCAATAACGTTTGATGAATTTTTAAAAGATTTCAAAGCAATGAGATACCCAGGTTATGGTTGGAGATATATAGATAAAGGAAAAAAAAGATAGATAATGTAAATAGATTATTCTTATAGCACCTTTACCTTGTTTGTCAATGAAATCCATGAAAAACTATCTATCTGTTTTTTTCTCCTGGGCAGAATACTATTTGATTTTACAAAAAGTTATGGAATTTAATATCTGGAGATATGAAACAAATGAAATGCCTCTATGATATCCATTACTAGAGAACCTTAAGATTGTATAGAAGATAGATGTTATTTTTGGGACTTGGACCATGGTAAATGCAAATGGATGTAGACTGAATGAAAAAATTGGTTTGCAAAGAATGTGGACATACAATGACACATCATAGACGATTTAAATACATATATTACTGCAACAATATCCTTTGTAAATTGCTAACATGATATTAAAATAATGATTGCAAGTTCCAGATATTACAAGTATTTATCTAACATTTTTTTATTTTTTCTTAAGCCCTTTAATCAAACTAATAATCAATAACAGTTTAAGTGTGGATACTGTATTTTTTAAAAAAAAATTAAGGGGGTAGAAGAGGGGGTTGAGACACAAGAAGAGGTGAATCAAAAAGTATTCCCATCCCCCTCCACGTTTTTCACTTCAAACTAACCATTCAAATGATTTAGAAGGAGTTTTAGCTTTAAAGGCTAAAAGTTCACCATAATCTCCAATAAAATAATATTCATCTTCGTTTTTTTCTATCAGCCCTTTACGTAAAGCTATCTCAAAAAGATTATCGTTAATCTTTAAAATTTTTTCACTTTTTTTCTTGTTTTTTAAAACCTTTTCCAAAGCTTGTTCCTCCTGAATGACATCCATAATCTTTACCTTATGCATAATCATCTCCTCGTCACATTATACTGATATGTTACCATGATAATTTTTTTCATTGATGCTATATAAGGATATCTTATAAAAATGTCAAAATGGAAAGTTTACTTTTTGACAGAATAACATTTTTTAACTAGAATATGGCTTGATTAGCTAATTGTCACAAGTATTCAATTGCATATATAGCTACACATTCATTTACACTAAAATCTTATATATTAATGATTATTTTTACATTGATAGAAAAATATAGGAGAGAGGATGGAAAAAATGGAAATATTTAAAAAAATTGGTAGCTGGTTATTCCTGATGGGGATCGTCGTAGCAGTGCTAGTCGGTATAATCGTTGGAGCAGAATGGTATGTGGATACAAATTCATATATGGCCGCCCTACTTGGATCCCTCGGATTCATCGTCGGTGTCTTGTCGTTCTTTGCTCTTGGTCAAATAACCCAAGAAAGAGTGCCAACATTCCTAATAGCAGCCTTGACCTTACTTGCAATAGGTGCTTTGTCGCCATGGACATTTGGAAGTTGGGAAGGTTTAGCTCCATATTTAACAGGTATAACACAATATATGGCAATATTTGCTGCACCAGCAGCTGGCCTGTTAGCTATTAGAGCTATATGGGATGCAGGAAAAACTGAAGATATTGAAAAAATCATTCCAAAAATACAAAAATAGATAATTTAAATTGAGATAGAAAATTAACTATCTCCCTTTTTTTTATTTTAAAAACCCCTCTGGAAATTATATATATCATTTTTTTAATGAAGGTATTTTATCCCATACCTCCATTCCACATTTCTAAAAACCATTTATAAAAACTTACAACAGTCATGGTCAACATACCTGCTGTTAATCCAACTATTACCATGACTATTGCAGGCATTTACTTATTCACCACCATATGTTTAAGAAAAACTACATTTGACAATACTTTTACACGCATTTTTACCGCTCTTCTTTTACAAATATTTACAATGATATAGTTTAGCTATATCATGTTTATATTTGTCTTTATTAGTATATATAATTTTCTAGGAATAATGTCAATATGTAAAATTATCAAATATTATTTTTATAATTAAATATAATTTTAAAACGAGTATTTAGTTTGGTAAAATTACATTTTATACATTACAAGACCAGAACGCATCTTGGGCAAGAAATAAGTAGATTTTTGAGGCATGTGTTCGCCAGCATCTGCTATTGCTTTTAACTCCTCTATCTTTGTAGCATTCATCAAAAAAGATAAATCATATTTACATTCATCAATAAATTTTATTGCCTCTTCATCCACTCGTGTATATCTCACATGATTCTCAAGATTTTTTTGATCTATTCCCATAAGATGTTCTAGAATAATTTTATGTAAAATTGAAACATCAAGCGATCTCCAGGTTTTTGATCGATCACTTGCAAATTCGTCCATAACTGCTTTATCTTTTAACGTTAAAAGATAATATTTGCCTTTGAGATACATGATAAACTTGTGATCTGTTTCGGTTTCTAAATCATCTTTGATTTTTTTTCTAACAGCTGCAAGGCTCGTCTTTGAACGATCAATTGTTTTTTTCTCCACAATAAAATATTCATTTAGTTTTTCTAAAAGACCATCCATATTTATGTTAGATTTTTTAATTAATCTATGTGTTGGAAGGATTGATAGTCCATCATCAAACATGTTTGCAAGAATAACCATGCGATAATTAAATGAAGCATTTTTATCAAAATTTCCAGTCTTTTCTTTTACTTCGTTAGCATAATTAATTGCTGTTTGATATCGATGATGACCATCTGCAATAAATAATATATTACCTTTAAGCTTGGTTTGAACATCGGAAATAATCTTTTCATCGTCTAATTTCCATAATTTATGATTGAAACCATCAGATCCTACAACATCTATAATTGGCTCATTTAAGGAATCATCAATTTTCTTTCTGATAATATCTTTTTCATCAATATACAGCAACTGAATAGGTTCAAGATTTGCGTGACAAGCTCGCATAAGATTTAGCCGATCTGCCTTAGGTTTAGAAAGCGTTCTTTCATGGGCTTTGACAAGTTTATACTCTGGGTCGATTTTTAAGAGAACAAAGAATCCATTCATAATTTTTGTTTGATTTTTAATTTTATATTCAATTTTATATGGAAAAATGGCTTTTTTATTTGGATAAATTAGTATTGAGTCTTTTATCCACGTATCAAATAGTTTTTTCGCCCTAGTGTAACGATTATCGCATGCAGAGTCATCTTGATTTTGTTTTCCAAGAATTAACCTAACAATATTCTGGGGATGCTTTTCATAGAGCTCTGTTTGCATTTCTTTAGATATTATGTCATATGGCGGAGACATTACATCATTAAAATTACCTATCTTTTTAGGATTATATGTTATGCCCTTGAATGAAGAAACTTCAACCATTTATTTAGTCTCCCTAAGTTTTATCCTAAATATTTTCACTTATTAAAAACGTTACTAAAATGAAATATTTTATATGCAACAGACAAAATACTACTTACTGGAGTTTAAGGGATGAAATATAGAGATATTATACTGTTATTTCTGGCAATTGGTTTCATACTTTCTATTGGTTATGTTTTAGGAGTTAATTCATCTCATTGGCTTTTCCCAGTAATTTTGTTTGCATTGTTAGTTATTGTTGTTTACAAACTTTGGATAGAAAAATAGCATACCTCTAACTTGATACCAATGTTTTAAATAATATCGGTTATTAGCCTCAACAAATGACTGGTAGTTTAGACGACAAAGAAATACTTAATATTGCACAGACAACTCTATCAAAATATAAACTATGTGATCATTGTTTGGGTAGACTTTATGCAAAGATAGAAACTGACTTAACCAACAAAAAAAGAGGTCAGTTAATCAGAAGTTATCTTAAAGAAATCAGAAAAATAGAAGTAGAAAATTGTTGGCTTTGCTCTGGCCTTTTTAATGAAATACCTCATTTTACAGATTTAATAACAGATTCGTTAAAAGGTTATGATTTTGAAACTTTTTTAATTGGTTCAAAAGTAGATGAAGATATTATTAGTAGAGAACAAGAGTTATTTGATTTTGCTGGCTCGGAATATTCAGAACCCATAAAAACAGAATTGAATAGGGAACTTGGCAAGATATTGGAAAAAAAATTGAAACAGGAAGTTGATTTTAAAAATCCAACGATAATGGTAGTTATCGATACACCTTTTGATATCATAAATTTACAGATCAGTTCCCTTTTTATATACGGTAGATACAAAAAATATAAACGAGGCATACCTCAAACAAAATGGTTTTGTAAAATCTGTCAAGGAAAAGGTTGCAAGAGGTGTGATTATACAGGTAAATTGTATGATCTGAGTGTTGAAGAGCTAATTGCAAAAAGATTTTTGGAAGTAACCAAAGGCGATGGCGAATCATTTCATGGGTGCGGTAGAGAAGATATTGATGCTCTAATGCTTGGTAATGGACGCCCCTTTGTTTTAGAAATAAAAAATCCAAAGATCAGAAAACCTGACTTATCTAAAATGGGAAATTTCATTAACTCTACCAATGAAAATATTATTGAAATTAGTAATCTGCATTTTTCGGATAAGGCTGAAGTCATAAGATTAAAAGATGCAGGTTTCAGAAAAACCTATCGTATTGTTTTTAGAGGGAAAAAACCTATAAATAACGAAAAACTTAAAAAGGCTGCTCAGTCATTACGGGGTAAAAAAATAAGTCAGTTGACGCCATCTAGAGTGGCTCACAGACGAGCTAATATGGTTAGAGAAAGACATATATATAATTGCAATATCGAATCTGTAAATGATGCTATGGCAACGCTGACGTTAGAAGCAGAATCAGGAACCTACATAAAAGAATTGGTGTCTGGTGATGATGGAAGAACAAAACCGAATATAAGTGAAATGATCGGGATTCTCTGTGAAGTAACCGAACTAGACGTAATTGAAATCAAGGGGGAATAAAAATTGGTAACACGGTCAAAGGGGATTAGAAGTAAGAGTAGAAAATTGCTAAGAAAGAGACCAAGAGATAGAGGGATTTCCTCAATTACAAGAGCGTTACAACAGTTTGAAGAAGGAGATTCTGTAAACATTCTAATTGATTCTTCTGTTCACAAAGGTATGCCTCATATTCGTTTCCATGGACATACCGGCAAGGTAGAAGGAAAACAAGGGGAATCATATCTTGTTGGTATAAATGATGGGAAAAAACATAAAACATTAATTATTCGATCTGAACATTTGAGGAGAGTGCAATAGTGGCATTACAAGAAAATGAGGGAAAACCTGTTTCAATTTCTGAAGTTAAAAGTATTCTGAAAAAAGTTGAAAAAGAACGAGAAGAATTGTTATATGAGCAAAAAATCGCTCTTGAGCATGCCCTTAAATTTGCAAAATTACCTATAAAAAAGACGACTGACCTAATAAAAGAACTTTCAAAGCTTGAGTTTTTACAAGAAATTCATGCTTATAAATTAGCTGATTTGCTTCCAACAACTGAAGATGATGTAAAAACAGTTTTTGCAAAAGAAAGGATCACATTAGGTGAAAATGAAATTAAAAAAATATTAGAAATATTAGGAAAATATTTGACTGAATAATCAAGAGGAGAGACTTGTGGAAGATTATATCTATATTTTGGACTTTTTAGCAAAAGGAAGAGGAGATTTACCCCCTCATAAAAGACAACCTTTAGTCTATGGTATAGGTGAAAATCAGTTTACATTACTTGAACTGGTTCCAAAAAAAGATGCATCCTTTGTCATTGGTGAACGAATATATGTTGGTAAAGATCCTGAAAAAAGAAAAAAAATAGCTAAAATTAAAGGCAGAATTAACTATGAAACTATGACATCAACAGCTCATGGTGAAATGCCTTATGTTATTTTAGATATGGTAAATAATCAAAAAGAACGTTTTTTAAAAATTTTTAATGAATCACCTGCTATTTCTACACGGTTTCATGTACTTGAACTTTTACCAGGTCTCGGCAAAAAAATGATGCATGACATACTTGATGAAAGGAAGAAAAAACCGTTTACCAGTTTTGAAGAAATGTGTGAACGAATAGACTTTTTAAGGGCACCAGATAAACTTATTGCTAAACGTATTGAACTAGAACTAACCGATCCCGATCAAAAGTATCGCTTATTTACTCGCCCGCCTCTTTCAAAGAGTCATTACTGATTATAACATGAAACAAAGACTTGGTCAAAATTTTTTAATTGATAAAAAAGTTGCAGAACGAGAAGTTGATTACGCAAACATTACAAATGATGATATTGTTCTAGAAATAGGCCCAGGACATGGTATTCTAACCAAACTATTAGCTGAAAAAGCCCAAAAAGTAATAGCTCTAGAAATAGATGAAAATCTAATTAGTAACCTCAGAGACTCCATTCCTAATAACGTTGAATTAATCAATTGCGATGCCATCAAGTTTGATTTTAGAGCATTGCCTAAATTCAATAAAATTGTATCTAACCTTCCATTTCAGATTTCTTCTCCAATAACTTTTAAACTTTTTGACCATGAATTTAAACTAGCTGTACTCATTTATCAGAAAGAGTTTGCAAATCGTATGATTGCGAGTCCAGGTAGTAAAGATTATTCCAGATTATCTGTTAGTGTTTATTATAAAGCAAAATGTGAGCTTCTTGAGACAATTCCTAAAACCTGTTTTAAACCTCAACCAAAAGTTGATTCAGGTATAATTAGATTAACTCCCAGAAAACATCTTCCTTTTTCTGTAATTGATGAAAAATTTTTCTTTGATTTAATAAAAAATTTATTTAATCACCGACGTAAGAAGATAAAAAACATATTAAATGAGCTATATTCTATACCACTGGAAGACGTACCTTTTTTGAATAACAGGGTAGAAAACCTAACACCAGAGCAAATGGGAGAACTTAGCAATATTTTATATGATTTAGTATCTAACTAGAAACAAGGTATATGCCTACTTTTCTCCTTAGAGTATATTTTTTCATTTTGTCGTTTAGACACGATAATTATTTATATAATAGCCAATAAAGTATATCATTGTGGACTATGGTGGATTGATTTAGGAAGGAGAGATATAAATGGATAAACGAATAATGGTAGTTGATGATGACCCAGATATATTAATAACTATAAGAAAAATTTTTGAAAATGAGGGTTATGAGGTTTTTACTGTTGATAGTGGAATTGATTGTATAAACGAGCTTGAAAGAGGATTCAATGGAATTATTCTCATGGATATTATGATGCCTTTTATGGACGGATGGGACACAATCATGGAAATTATGAAAAGAGGATTTGATAAAGATGTCATAATTTCTATTTTAACTGCAAGGGGAACACCCGATCATGAAAAAATAAAAGGGCTTGAGTCATATATTTATGACTATATAACAAAACCATTTGATACCAAAAAATTAATTTCAAATGTTAAACAAATGGTTGCTATGTAGAAAATAAATTTTACTATATGTTTATATAATATTTTTCTAGTTTCTATTACGCGGATGCGCTGTGAATATCAATGATGTACTCTGAACACAGAGATATTGCGGTGTCGTGTATTAATGAGACCTTTTCAAATAGTTTGATTGCTTTAACCGTGTCACAAATTGACCGCAGTTGCTACCAATTGTATTTTCCTCTACGTCTCCAATGCTGAGAATCACATCAAAACCTCGAGAACGGAAATTGTCAACTATTTGATTAGCAGAAGAAGGATTGTAAGCATCTATTTCAGATATTAATTCATTACAAATAGCCATTTCAGTAGGATTTATTGGTGTAAGTTTTATAATAAATTTATCAGGGTTAAAAAAATTTCTTACAATGTTTTCATCAACAGGATAACCTTTACTCATTGCAAAATTCAGTGTAACCTTTTTATCACCGTTACTAGAAAATCTATTACCATACTCTGCAATTTCTTTAAAACTCAACTTAGGAATTGGGATTAATTCATCTCTTTTTTCATTGTCTGTTGTATGAACTGAAAATTGAAGCTGAAAATTTCCATTTTTATAAAACTGATTTTTAATTTTTAATAATTCCTCAAGAAATCTTTCACAGTTTTTTGGCGCAACTGTTGAAATGGAGGGAAGAAGCCCAGGTGCATTATATACTATGGGAAGTTGTTTTAATACTTCTAAAACATTATTATTAAAAGCAGGATCACCCATTCTTGCAAATTGTATTTTAAACTTTGGAATTGGAATGTTTCCATCGGGAAAACGCTTGCGAACCATATAATCTATTTCAGCAAGAATTTCCTCAGTTGTGAGCTTTCCTTTATATTCCCCCCCAGCATCACACATCTTACATCCAACAGGACAACCAAAAAGTGTCGAAACAATAAGAACCCATTTTTCTTCCCTTGGAATTGGAGGCTGGATAGATTCAACGAATTCCACTAATTTTTCTTTATCGTCTCGAACTGATGCAACATAAACTTTTGCAAGGTCCTCTCGACCAAATTCTTCCAGAATTTCAATCATTTTTATCGCCTCGGATATAAGTATCTATTTCCATTGCTACACGAATACCTTGTCCGACTGCAATGCCAGTTTGCCTAAATCTACCTGTTTGAACATCACCTGCAATGTATAATCCCGGTATATTATTTTTCTCAATATCGTTAGTTAAGAGTTCATTGTTCGGATTTCTCCCACATGCTATAAGAATATAATCTGATTTTGCTAGAATCTCATGATTATTATTTATGGACATAAATTTCGTCTCAAGTTGTCCTAAATCATTTTTTATTTCTACAGGCTTTAATAAAGAATGTAATTTTATCTTAGGGCATTTTTTTACTCTTTCTTCTAGTAAAGCTAGACATTTAGGTTTCTCTGACCGGAAAAAAAGCTCAACAAAAACACCATTATCAGCTAGGTTTAATGAATAATCAAAGGCAGCGTCACCGCCACCAATCACAGTAACAATATCTTCAGGTTTGGCTATTGGGAGTAAATTCTTAATTTCATAAAACACAAGTTTTTTTGATAACTCCGCTTCTCCAGGAATATTAAGAGTTTGAGGTTTAGTACCTGTAGCAATAATTACGGTTTTAAATTCAATTTCATCTTTTTGAGCATTACCCAATATAAACCGATTATTTTCAATTTTAATTTGTTTTATTTCACCTAATATTGTTTTAATTTTCCATTTATCTAGATGTTCCTTCAAAAATTTACCAAGCTTTTTTCCATCAATTCCATCTGGAAATCCAGGATAATTTTCCACAAAATGAGCATTTAAAAGCAGTCCGCCAACCTCATCTTTTTCAAATAAAATTACATTGATTCCTGCTCTTTTAAGATATATTGAAGCAGCAATACCCGCAGGTCCAGCACCAATCACTGCAACGTCATGCATCAGGTTGAGCCTCCTGAAGAATTTCATCTGTTTTCATAGGGATTGCAAAACCATCTGTCAATGTTCTGAGACTTGAAATATGCAACGACTCAGTTTCTGTTGCAGTTGCATCAACAACAAAATAAACGCCATAGTCTCTCATAAATGCATCTCTTGCAGTTGACTCACAGCATAAATGAGTCATTATGCCAGTTATAACTAATGTATCAATTTTTTTTTCATTTAATATCTGATCAAGATTCGTTCCAATAAAGGCACTATATCTATTTTTACGAAAAATAGTATCATTTTTTTTAAAGTCAATAGATGAATGAATCTTAGATAAAGGGTTATTTACTCTTAGCATATCCCCCCACCATTTGCCCATTACACCAGGTTCTTCATCAACTTCCAGTGCATGAAATGTAAATATTATGGGAAAACCCTTTTTCCTATAATTATTGATTATTAAATTAATATTTGGAACGATTGTTGTAGCTGCTGGTATATACGAATGCGATTCTCTGTTTAAAAAAAACTCTTGCATATCTATTACTAGTAATGCAGAATTTTTTGGTGAAAAATTAAAATTATTCCTTCTTTTAGAGGGTATACTTAACTCTGACATCCATTCATTGGTCTTTGGTGAAATATTTTCTTTTGTAAGATAACTTTCGTTCATTGACACTCCAACATTTCTTCTTTGAGCCAGCTGGGAATGTCAATGTCATTAAAAAAATGTTAGTACTGATTATTTAATTGCTTTTTACAATCGCAAAATAATTATCAAAGTAATTTTTTGAAAAATACTTTACTCCGTCTATCTTTATTAGATCAAGACCTGCCTGCTTAATATCATTTTGGAGTTCTCTTTTGCTATAAAGATGATAAAATCTTGAAATATCTAAGCCATGCTGCCTCCAATAAATATCAATATCTCCAAATTCTTTTCTATTTACATTTGTAAGACATTTTTTAATAAAATGTTGTCGGAATTTATCTTGCCATCTTGACCATACACTTATAATTGCTTCTCCATCTTTTTTTAAAATCCTATTTATTTCCATTAATGATTTGAGTCGTCTATATCTCTGAGGGATATTATGCATTGTTGCAATATATAAAACTGCATCAACCAAATTGTCTTTAATAGGAATATTTACAGCCTCTGAATGCATTAACTCTACATTTGATAAGTTATTTTCAGTAATCTTTTTTTGAACAATTTTAAGTAATTCCTCTGAAACATCAACCCCAAAAACCTTTTTACATTGTTTTGCACAAGGTATAAGATGCCTTCCGTTACCACAACCAATATCAGCTACTAAACTTTCCTTTGACAAATTATTAATAAAATCTATGCACTCTATCCATGGTTTACGCCTTGTAGAATCAAAGCTTTTAGCTATTGCATTCCAAGTATCTTCAGATTTTTTGGTATAAACGTTTGTCATTTGAGATATCTACATAAAAAGATAGTTTTTATTTTTATCATTATAAAACCAGTTTTATTCAATAACATTAACTGGTTACTTACTAGTTTTTTATTTAGTATTTATTGTTCGGAAATTTCCGAACGTTTTCTAACATTTAATATACCGCCGAATAGCTTACCCAAATGCACATAATAACAGTGAGACTATTCAAACTCTTTAATATAGTCAATCCAGTAACAGAAGAATATTTATAGCTTAAAATATACTATCTTAGATAATAAAAATGAAAAAAAGAACTATAAAACTGGTCTCAATAATTCTAATTTCTATAATAGTAGGTTTCGCTATTTTACAATCTACAGACTTAATCAGTTTAGATATCTCTGAAAAATTTATAGATTCTGATGGCGATGGAGTACCCGATAAAACAGATGCATTTCCTTTTGATCCTGCTGCTAGCAAAGATACAGATGGTGACGGCTACCCTGACAGTTGGAATATTGGAGAAAACCAAGAGGACAGCATCAACAATTTAACAATCGATGCTTTTCCTGATGACCCTGCAGCAAGTATAGATACAGACAATGATGGCTATCCTAATTACTGGAACTCTGGAAAAGATCAAAGCGACAGTACTAGTATTCCACCTTTGACGCTTGATGAATATCCAGAGGACCCTAATGCTCATAAAGATACAGATGGAGATGGCGTTGCAGATTATTACGATATCAATGATTTTGTCGACCTATCTATTAATATTAAGATTGAGAAATTTAAAGTAACTGAAAGAATCGACTTATTAAGATGGGCTCAGGTATATTTTGATATCAACATTAATGGAGATAGGTTAACACGAGTTGACAATAACGGGAAAAGATGGACGGTTCGACTAAATCAAGTAAAAACAATAAGCTATGACTCAATAAGTTACGATATACCAGATGATACAAAGGATCCATTCACAGAAATTGAAATTATTATGTATGATTATGATTATTTTGGAGAAGATGACCTCATTGACATAAGTGATAAAAGTGGTGAAAACACCCTAATTTTAAAGTTTGACAATGAAGCAAACTCGATAACACATGATGGTATCACAAAAGGCAGCAAAGGTATACTATGGTACGATATCACATTTGCAGAAAGTAATATTCCAGATATAGAAACATATACTAAGGCATATAGTTGGAATTTTAATAATAAACAATGGACCATTTCAATGGAGATTCCTGTAAATTTATATGAGCTATATGTAAATTCTAATGTTAGACGAGCTCCACCTACAGATAGTGCTATGGCAAAATTTGTAACGTCAGAAGATGAGGTTATTAAAGATTTATCTGAAAAGCTATTAAATCTAGCAAAAAACGAGAATTATAACTCTGTAACTACTGCAAACTTTATACTAAGGTTTGTTCAGGGAAACATAGAATATGTATTTGATAACATAAGTAAAGGATGCAACGAATATTGGAGATTCCCTGTTGAAACATTGGTAGAAAAAAAAGGTGATTGCGAAGACACATCAGTTCTTTTTGCGTCAATTATGGATTATTTAGATTATGATATGGCTTTACTTCTTTATTTCTGGAAAGAAGAAGGTGTGAAGTTAGGTCATCTTGCAGTTGGAATTCATCTAGACGGAAATCACGGCAGTTATGTTATTGATAATACAGGAAAGAAATATTTCTATTGCGAAACAACTACTACCTCATTTGCTGTTGGTCAACTACCGCAAGATCCTCCTGAAATAAATGGTAAACCTGATAAAATCATACATATCTAGTTAGTCCAATTAGTAGTAAACGATGTAGTATTGAGTATGTATTTGAGAATCGCTCAAAAAATCCTTCAAATTTTTCCTGGAATCTTTGAAACATCAAGTTAGCTGATATTTTGTTACGTGGCATAGTGACCTCTAATGTTCCCCAGTTGCTTTCGAAACCAAAAGAATCTTGAGCTTGTGCTCTGATAATATATGTTCCTTTCTTATTCCATGAATAATTAAGAGTTACAATTGAACCAGAAGCATATGGTCCATACCATTTACCTGGGCAACCTATACCCCAATCAACCCTAAGATACATTGAATCACCATCAGAATCAAATAATGAAAAGTTGTATTCATATTCTACTCTGACTATTCCACTTTGCGGTCCTGTGATAATTGGCGCATCAGGTGGTTGATTAGTAGCCGTCAAGATAAAGTCATGAGTTGTGTTCTCAGCGATGCCCAGTAGCACCCACTCTGTTTTGAATCCCGCCTTAGAGCAAGTTGCATTCTTTAAACAGTAACATATCGGAATGTTAGTCACATGATAATAACCTGTAGAATCAGTGTAGTTTTCCTCGTACGTATCATGGAAGTGTACCCTAACTAAAGCTCCTTCAATTCCGTTCATTGAGGTGTCGTTAACATAACCTAATAAACTGCCATTATTTATAACGGTTCTAGATGTAGCTATATATATCTTTTCAGCTGATGGAATAATACTCATAACATTCTGACTTTTTGGATTGGAAGAAGATTGCTTGTTTGTAACTTTGTTCCTTGGCATAGTTACTTCATAAGTTGACCATTCACCAACTGCTTCATATATGTCTTTTGCTCTGGCTTTTATTGTAAAGTTTCCTTGATAATTCCATTTATGTGATTTTGAAAATAATTCATCTGATTCACAGACGTAAGACCAACCATAAACTTCACCATCACCCCAGTCTATCTCATATTGTACATCATCTCCATTAGGATCAATTGTTAAAAATGTATAGCCATAATAACGACCTGGTTGTCCTGTTTTTGGACCGTTGATTGTTGGCGGCTCTGGAGGGAAATTTTCAGTATTGATACCATATGTTTTAAAACAACAGTCCCACTCAGGGTTTTCAATATTCCAATTTCCTACGGGGTATTCATTCCACATCTCGCCTCTTAAATAAAAATTGTCATACCAATTACAGCACCAATATACAATATTATCATCATCCCCCTCAAAAATATAAGGCATCCAAACAATATAATAAGTTCGTTCTGGTTCAACAAGTATATCGTCATCGAAATCAATTTCATACCAATCACCTGTTTTAGATATGTCTTCAGCTTGCAAATACCGATATTCGAGATCATCTCCTTCTAAACTTGACCTAATTGAAATCTTTAAATAACCAGATGGAGTTCCGTTTTTTTGTGCAAATAATTCAATTCTTGTCAGTCTATTTAAGGTAGGTTTAAATGATTGAGCTACTCCAAATTCTAAACTGCCAATCCCTGCATTATCTGGGTTGCGTATTATTTGGTATTGATCAAGTTCATCATCAAAAGATTCATTAATACTTAAACTAGGTCCAGAAACTGTTCCGAGCAAAAGGATTATTAATCCTATTACAAATCCTTTCATAAAACCATTATGTACCATACTTTTCTACCTCCCTCAACTATTATTAATGCAATTGTTATATAATGATCTAACTTAAAATTATCCTTAACAATCGTTAACTTAATCCAAAAAAATGTTAATTAGATCCCTTTTAATATTTAATCTAAACCCTGAACAAATTAAAAAAAGGATATTATACGTATAAATCAATTACAAAAATTTCCGCATCATTCTATATAAATTGCGGGTCTTAGGGGAATAGCAAACCGAGTCTTATCCGCTGGATCATATATATTTTTATCTTCAGCATTAAAGATTTCAATATCACAAGAAAAAATATTTTTCAGATAGCCCTTAGATTTTTCAATATATTCATCCTCTTTGATATTAATTAGATATCTCTTCGTATCATTTTCATTAAGTTTCAAAACCTCACCAGGAAGTTTGCCGACAAATTGAGTAACTTGCTTAGCAATGATTTTCATCTTTGGATCATTCATAATTTCCTTCATTAGAATGCCGATGTTAAGTTTGTTTTCAGCGGCAAGCTCTATTGCCTTTCTAAATATTTCTTGTTTCCAAACAGGTGAAGTATAAATACATATTTTTTTAGGTTTAATTTTTGTAACTTTTAGGATTTCAGCAATATCATCAGCTACTTCAGATAGAAGATATTCTCCAACTTCTTCTTTTTCAGATATCTCTTTTGGATTGAATTTTGGATAGGATTCATTAGAAACAAAATTTTTCTTAGCTCTATGCCAGATTTCTTCAGCTAGATGAGGAGTTACTGGTGTCATTAATTTTGTCCAAATGTTAATAAAATTATCAAGTAGTTTTTTATTGCTACCGCCTCTATTAAGATACCATTGAATATTTTTTTGACACTCAAAGAAAATTTCATTTGTTGCAACACGAAGACCATAGACATTAAAGGCATCTGTTGTCTTTTTTATTGTTCTTTGCAATGTGCTCATTAACCAGTTATCAAGGTTTACATCTGATTTATCATCAAGTTTACCAATCTGATTTATCATTTTGTAGATATTTGCGATTTTATTCTTGTATTTTGTAACTGCTTCAGGATCCCATTCTATATCAATAAATGGGGAACCTACATGTGCGTAATAGAGGCGCATAGCGTCAACGCCATATTTTGAAGCAGCTTCTGCGATATGCTCGACACCACCTTTCGACTTGCTAATCTTTTCATTTCCTTTTTGAGTAACCCACCAGTGGGTAAAGATTCCACGCGGTCTTTTTTCTTTGGGCATAACCGCTACATGATTCATTAAAAATACAGGAAAATGAACAGTTTTATGCTCCTTGCCACCTAGATTTATATCAACCGGGTACCAGTAATCAAAATCAGCTTTAATTTCATCCCAAATAGGTCTTTGAGGTTTACCGTTTCCAATGAATACAAAGTCAAAGAACTCTTCAGTCATTTCATCAGGTTTTATCTTATTTTCATTGACATATTTAGCAATAATATAATAAGCAGGATATAGTGTGGAATCAGAAATAGGCTCAATTATCCAGTCTTTTTTAAATGGAAACTCTGTACCAAGCCATGAGCCTCTTCTAATACATGCCCTGTCGTCAAACCAATCAAGAACCCCCGGCATTTCGTTTTTATATTCCTTTGGATATATATTCATAGTTTTTGCTTGATCCTTTGATCTCTCGGTCAATTCTTTATCACTATATTTAATAAACCATTGATCTGGAATTTGTTTAATTATTACTTTACCGCCACACCTACAGATAACTTCTTCTGAAAATTCTCTCATTACAAAAGCCTGGTTTTTTGATATAAGATCGTTTTTTACCGCGTCTTTAATATCAGATATTTTTATACCAGCATATTCTCCACATTTTTCATTGAGATAACCAGTGTGAAACTCTTTTTTATAGACTTCTTCGGTTGCTATATCAAGTTTTTCGGTTTCCGTTTGGTTTTTAACACCTAAACTATCACATGCTTCTTTTGCAGGGTTTGTACCAAAGCCTTTTACATCAATAATTGTAATTGCTTCAATATCAGTTTTTGATTCAACAAGAGCAATCCAATCATATGGTGCATGAGCCGGAACTGACATAACAATTCCCGTTGCAACAGCTGGATCTGCAAAAGGCCCAGGTAGAATAGATATTTCCCTGTTTATCATTGGAATCATGCAGGTTTTACCAATGAGATCTTTTCCAGATATTGTTTCATTGAGGGCTTTAACATCATCCAATTGATATAGAAGCTTATCTAAGCTTTCCTTTGAAACAATCCATGTTTCATTGTTTATTTTTGCTTTTACATAAATAATATTTGGGTTAATCCACATATTTGTAACGCCAAAAATTGTTTCAGGTCTCAGAGTTGCAGCAGGAAGAATTGTTCCATCTTTCATCTTAAACTTAATTGTAGTAAACTCAAGAATTTCAGCACTTCCACCTTGGGATATATCTGTTTCTGATTTATCCACTGCAACTGGCCCGCAATTAGGGCAAAATGGAGCGAAATGTGGTTTTTGAATAAGCAGGTTTTTTTCTTTAAGTTTATAAAATTGCCACTGTATAAATTTTTTATAACCTAGAGATATTGTACTCATGATTCTTGAGTAATCTATTAAAAATCCAAATTTTTTCCAGTAATCATTGACATAAACATTCCCAAAATATTTGACAACCTCAAATGGGTCAGACAATTTTTCAATAAGAGTATCAGAAACACCATATTCTTTAAGGTAATTTATAGTATTTTTATCCTTACGCTCAACTTTTTTTGCAAAACCAATAGAAGGAATTCCTGAAGCATGAAAACCAGCAGGAAATAAAACATCATAGCCGGTCATTCGTTTATACCGTGCAATAATATCACAGTACGTAAAACCTCTCATATGCCCAACATGTAGATATCCAGAAACTCCAGGATAAGCAAAATGAATTAAGAATTTTTTTTGTTTTTCTTTTTTTGCCTGGTAAATTTTATCTTCGAACCACTTGTTTTGCCACTTTTGTTCGATGTCGATATAGTTATAGCTCTTTGCATCCATATTTCTTATCCTCTGGGGAATAAAGAAGGCTTTATATAATGGTTTTCTCCTTGTTGACATAATGTCAAGTATGATATATTTACACGATATATTTATATATGATTAATTACAGAGTATAACATAGAAAGGCGGTGATTAAAAACATGAAAATAGTCAGCGAAGTAAAAAACCAACAAGAACTTGACGAACTAAAAATAGTAATGGAGATTTTCGTAGTTAACAACAGAATCAAAGAACTTGCACAATACGCATAAATGATATATTATTTTAGTTTACTGCCTCTATTCCTCTTCCTCTAATTCCTCTGTTTCTTCACTCTTTTTTGACTTGTTAGGAATTACTCTCTTTAGTTTACCTATTTTACTTAATCCTCCTTTTAATTTCAAAGATTTTGATTTTTCCCCGGTATCTTTTTCTGATTTCCCCATCTTTTTAGTCTTATTTTTCTTAGAGTCAATACGTTTTCTAGAGTTTGGTTTAGATTTCCTTAGATCAACATTAACAAGTTTGCCCTCTTTATCAAATCTTATTTTAAAAGTAGTAGCGTTCGCATCAAGCTTTGCCTTTTGAATTTCTCTTCTAGATCCATATCTTATTCTAAATATTCGGCTTTTTTTCAGATTTTTCTCCAATCTTTGTTTATTTGCCTCTTGCTCAAAAGAAGATGGTTTAAATTGTTCCACGGAATCCTTTCCAATTTCAATAAACTTTCCCCCATCTGTTCCTACTTCAATAAATTCTGGTTCAATTTCTTCTATGGCGTATTCTTTTTCAAATTCCTTAATTTCCTCTAAAAGTTCATGAATTTTCTCATGTGATTTTGTAACAGAAGATTTCCTATTTTGTTCTGAATTAAGATCTCCCATATTTTTGTCTCACGTCACCATCCAAACAATATTCTATCAGTTATTACATATAAAACTATTATGGAAAAAATGATTAATTTTTATTGGAGGTTATCCCCTATTGCTATGAATTATTTCACGTATTGGGATATAAGCAAGGAGGACAGCAATATATATCCACACAACAAGTCCAGGTAACCATGGAGCACTATCATAAATGGCAAGATTTATGCCCATTACAACAAGAATTGCAATAATAACTCCGGTGAGAGCTTCACCTGCAACAAGTCCTGCTGTAAACAGCAAACCAGTTCGAATAGCCTTTTCTTTTGGTTTAATATCTGTTTGCTTGATAGCTAGTTCCCAGTCACTGATTTCTTCTTCCTCAGCACTACCAAATTTTTTCCTGAACCGTCTATCCATAAAAAGCCTAATTACTCCACCAACAAATATTGGAACAGATAATGTGAAAGGTAAATATACTCCAATAGCTACTGGGAGAATAGGTAGATTAATGAGTATTAATACTAACCCTAATACTACACCTGCTAAAACAAACGGCCAAAGCATGTCACCACCAAGAACGCCTTTTACAACACCCGCCATAAGGCCAGCTTGCGGTGCAACAAGCTTAGTGCTTCCAATTGTAAATGCCTTATGAAGTAATCCTATTACAATACCTATAACACCAGATATTGCTATTACTCCAATTGTCATTGATATCTGTAATTTTTTAGGAGTTGCCCCAAGCATTTGTCCACAAGCCATAGATTGTAGAAGATCTCCAGATATTGAACCACCCACTGCAATTACTGCAGATATGAATATGACAATAGCCATACCGCCAACGCCTGTAACACCAAACCCAAGCATAGTGAGACTGACGATAAGAAGGACAGCAACTGTCACACCAGATATAGGCATATTTGAAGATCCAACAAGCCCTGTTAGATATCCAGCCAATGCACTTGCAATGAACGCAAATAAAATTGTAATTACAGCCATTATTAAAGAAACCCCAAACATGTTTGAGAGCCATAAGTATAAGAGAAATACAGGTATAATCATCAATATAATAAAAATGAATACGAGTTTGTAGTTAAGGTCCTGATCCGTTCGTTTCTTTGCTTCAACATGCCCTCCTTTTATACCTATAATTGCTTCTTTTACACTACCAACAAGATTCATTCTTATGGCCCATATCGCCCATAGACCACCCACTAACATTGCACCAACTCCAATGAAACGCACTTGTTCCGCCCATATAGTGTAAAATCCTCCTAATTGAAGGCCGAGATCTTCAAATTCTGGAGCGGGTAAAGGTAATCCATTGGCTAAGGTTAGAATTGGCGCGATAATTATCCAGCCTAAAAGGCCTCCTACAAAAACGTAAGATGCAATCCGTGATCCTATTATCCAACCCACTCCCAAAAGAGCTGGCGATGTAGTTATTCCTCCATAAATCCAACCCGCATTCATACTCTCTCCCATTTTGTACTTTCCGAAATTACTAATATGCTCAATTGTACCTCTAAAAATATTGAGGGATAACTCTCCAAACTTGTAAAGACCAGCAATAATAGCACCTATTGCAAGCCATTTGCCGCTGATTTCACTATCTTTTCGTTTTATTGCTGTTTCCCCTCCAACAATGGTAGTAAGTACAGCAGCAACAGCAATGCCCTCTGGAAATGGTAGATCTGTTTTAACAACCAGAGCTCTCCGTAGAGGTACCATCCAAAGTACACCAAGAAGACCACCAAATAATGCAATCAAAGTTGTTTCTAGATAACTAATTTCTGTCCATACATTAAGAAGAATTAATGCAGGAATTGTAAATATTACACCAGCTGCAACGCATTCTCCTGCAGATGCACCCATTGTAGCTAAATTTACTTCCAGTATCGTTCCTTTAAGTGGTCTGAGAAGAGCAAGGGCCATGACCGCTCCAGGAATAATTGCAGATACTGTCATACCAGCATAAAGACCAAGATAAGCATTTGCGGCTCCTAATACAATAGCTAGAAATGCACCAACTAACACTGCTTTTAAGGTAAGTTCTGGTATCGTTTTATCTGCGGGGATCAAAGATTTAAAGTTTTCACGTTCGCTCATATATCAATATAATATATAATTCACATTATTATATTAATTTTACTAGTATTAAAAAACCTTCAAATCAAAATTTTTTTTCAAAATTATGATAATATAAAAATATGGTCTAAAAACCTCATAGTTATCCTATCCATATCAATAATTTGCAAATATTTAAATCTATCATTTTAAATACCGTTCCATCAGCATGAGTAATACCAAAAAACAGGTTAATCCCTGGACGTCTGAAGATGAAAAAGAACACGCTTTAAGTAAAGTAGAGTGGTGGTGTATAGAAGCATTTTTCAGAACAATTGAAGATAATAAAAGATGGAGCTTAAAGGCATCCATTAGAAGATGGCGGGATAAACCAACAACAGGTTTTATTCTTTCAATGGCACTTTTAGATCAAGACAATAATAAACAGTATATCTACGATGCACGTCATAAATCAGAAAAATTATTACCTGCTAAAGACAGCTTTGACGTTGGATATGAAGATTCTTTTATGAAAGGAACATTTCCAATCTATAAAATGTATTTTAACAATAAAAAAGATGATATTAAACTCGACCTAGAATATAATGCAGAAGCTCTACCTCATTGGATAACACAAGAGATCACCGATGGATTACTTCCAGTAGGTCTTGGTGGTTTCTACAAATATGGATTCATACCAAAAGGAAATCTACTGGGAACAATTAAAATAAACAATAAAACTTTAGCAATTGAAGGCAAAGGATATTTTGAGCATGTCTGGGGTAATTTTTTTTTGGATTCTCTTGTATCACTTAAATTACTAAAAAAAACAACCGCGATTTATGCTAGACTTATTGGATGGCACCTTCTTAATTTTAAACCTCATTTTCCAAAGTCGATAATTTTTAGCACAGAAAATAATCCTTTAGGCTATGACTGGGTTTGGGCCATACTTGACAATGGATGGTCAATTTATTATGGCAATGCCATGTTTTGGTTTATGAAGGGACCTGCCGCTGGAACATTAATTCTAACAAAAGATGGAAAAAAATATGAAGAATTTGCTGATATTCACTTTCAATATAATAAAGTAAAATATGCGCAAGCATATGATTTTTTTTATCCAACAGAAATGGAAATTACTGCAACGAATGGAAAAGAGAAATTATATATGGACTTCAAGATGACGTCAGAAGCTTTAGAAAGTGTTTTTCCTCTTACTGACAGTAAATATTGGTTAGGTGCTGTAATCTGTGAAGCCCCAGGAAAAATTGAAGGCTATTATTTTGATGGTAAAAAAAAGATAAAACTATCAGGCATATGTAAAATAGAACCACAACGACAAATTTCTATATTGGGGCATAATTCTCTAAAGATAGATATTCTAAAACCACCTAAAGGCATTGGAATATCATTTGACTTAGAATCACATTACCTTAAAAAAAAGTTATTTACAAAAATACAACTAGCTCCTCGTCCAAATATAAAATTTAATTCTAAAAAGATAGATAATATAAAAATTAAAAAGTCAAAACAATAAACCTTTGTTTTTTTTAGATCCCATTTTTGTATTAAAAAAAGAAAGAACATTTATATTATCCTAGATCTAGTATTATTAATATAAATTACAGTTTTTGACCAAGATTAGTATACTATTGGAGAAATCCTAAGTTGGAAATAATTTTTAGGTGGACTTCCTATAGAATTTCATAAGGTTTTTTTGCCGGATGCCAGTCAAAATTTATCCAGGGGATTAAACCAAGTCGTCCCACTCTTCCAAAAATAGGTTTTGGAAGTAAACGGAACCTGTTCCAATAGTTATAATTCCAATTATTTTTTAAACATCCCTTAAAGTTTACTGATTTTAAATTTTTTATAAAATTATTACATTGAATTTGGTTGGCAATTGATGTCTTTCTTAACAATATTCCAACTATTTTATTTTTAGAAATGTTATTGTATTTTATCTCGTTTGAAATTGATTCTAACAATAATATTCCAAATGTGTTGTTACTTATTTCATTTCTTAATATTTTATTTCCTATTGCCAATGCAAAAAAAATGCCTAAAGTATTATTGATTATTTTATTATGTTGAATAATGTTTCTTGTACTGAATTCTAATAAAAATCCCATTGTAAATTTTATTATTGTGTTATTTTCTATAATATTTTCATTTGAAAAAACTATTGCGAAACCGGCAGTAGAATCTTGTATTTTATTATCAAATAAAGAATTATTGTGTGACGAAATGAGATAAACACTTGTTACTTTTCCTAGAAATGTAAAACCGCTTATTTTAATACCATTTCCCGAAATAATCCATATAGGACACTCATGATTAGAAGCATTTATAATTGTCGTTTCTTTATTCTCACCAGTTAAGTTTATACTTCTATAGATATAAACATCTTCATTATAAGTTCCATTATAAACTGTGTAACCCAAAGACATGTGTCACCCCTTTGCTATTAGGGGTCTTGACCAAAAAACCCTTAAACAACGAGGTGACA
>JAHWGK010000160.1 GCA_020054495.1 Thermoplasmata archaeon
AGAACTAGAAAACTTAAAGAAAAAACGATTACAGGAGTTACAACAGCAGGCTGCACTCCAAGAATCTATGGAGGAAGAACAGGGGCATCAGAAAAAGGAGTTTGAAGAGCAAAAAAAGCAAATCCTTCGATCAATTATGACTACCAAAGCGCGAGAACGACTAGGAAGGGTAAAGGTTGCCCGAACAGAAATCGCTGAGTCTATTGAGAATCAACTTATCCTGTTGGCCCAAGGCGGTCAATTGAAAAATAAAATAAATGATGAGCAGTTACGTATGCTGCTCGCAAAGCTTATCCCTAAGAAAAGGGACATCACGATAAAGAGAAGGTAGACCTCTATGGCAACGCATAAATCACTGGGGAAAAAACTTCGTTTGAACAAAGCAACGAAGAGTAATCGGCGGGTACCCGCATGGATCATGATTCGAACGAATAGACGGTTTACCCGTCATCCGAAAACACACCATTGGCGGAGAAATAAACTGAAGAAAGCTTGATACCATGGCAGAAGAAATCGAACGCATATATGTGATACCACTGAAGAAGAATGGAATGAAGTCTTCCGGAGCTGCACCCAGTGCGGTGAAGAGAGTCAAACAATTTTTAACCAGACATATGAAGGTTGAGGAAAACAACATTTGGATCGATGATTCACTCAACACAGCACTCTGGTCTCGAGGAAGGTATAACATACC
>JAHWGK010000161.1 GCA_020054495.1 Thermoplasmata archaeon
GATCATTTTAGGTGAGTGGAAGCTTTTGAGTGGCTCTCAGAAGTGGGTGTTCTCAGGGAAGAATAACAAACCCCTGTACCCTGATACGTGGGTTGCAAAACGTTTCAGAAAGATAATAAAAGATAACAATCTACTCTCAATGAGGTTTCATGATCTGAGGCACACCTTTGTGAGTATTTTGATTGGTGAAGGAATACCAACTGCCGATGTGCAGAAGCTTGCCCGCCATGCCTCGTATCAGACGACGATAGACATTTACCGGCATCTTCTGCCTGATCAATTGGAGAAGGGATTGAATCGTCTGGATATGTTGCTGCAAACCATGGAAGAAAACATAGAAAAAAGGCGAAGTATCAATTCACATTGAAAAGAAAACCCCCTAACTCTTTTCGAATTAGGGGATTATTCATGAGCGGGAAACGGGAATTGAACCCGCGACATTCAGCTTGGGAAGCTGACGTTCTACCTCTGAACTATTCCCGCCTGCCTATATAATATATTATAGTAATCGCCTCTTCTGTCAATAAATTTCTGCACGGTACCATTACCCGATCCACGTGCGTGCGACCCAGATGGCGAGGCTCACCGTGAAGAAGCTGACAAGCGTGGAGAAGAACACCGCCTGTGATGCGAACTCCGTCTCGTTTTTCAGCTCGACCGCGAGGAGGACTGTATTCACTGCCGTAGG
>JAHWGK010000162.1 GCA_020054495.1 Thermoplasmata archaeon
CTTTCCACCTTTTTTAAAGCTCAAAGGACAGTAAAAACATTTAGCAGGACATAGGCCTGTTGCCAGCACCACCATTTTTGAACCTTGTGCACACATATTACATGCAGGTGATAAAGGAGCAATGTATGAACTGCCATTAAGCCAAGAAGTGATTTCTTTCATTTGATTTATGATATTAGTTCATGGTATTAAAATATCTGTTATATCATAAGAAAAGATGTATGGGCTCGGAGAGATTTGAACTCTCGACCTCCCGGTTATCAGCCGGGTGCTCCAACCAACCTAAGCTACGAGCCCGATTGAAGGTGATAATACATTTTTCCTATAAAAATTAATTCCATGGTACAGTTTTGTGTTGCCTTTTTGTTCGTTATCCAAGGATTCCTTCAGATTATTGATATACCTATAAAAGCCGAGCGTTTCTACTGTAGACTCTGTGCTAACATGAAATAATACTCGAAAAAATAAAGAGAAATTTGGTTTGTCACTAAAGATATATTTTCCTATTGAAAATTGTAATTGATGAAAGCATTGTTTTAGAGTTGATTTAGTCCAGTAGTATGGCTTTGGGATGCATAGGTAGTATAGACAATACCAGTGACCGTCGATTGGGGAACAGAAGTGGGAACATGAGTAACTTCAGGACCGATATATGTGATAGATAAATCAAGAGTTACTGTTTCT
>JAHWGK010000163.1 GCA_020054495.1 Thermoplasmata archaeon
ACAAGGTATAATAACCCTTCCCATCTCTAACCAATCTATATAATTTATAGGTCCTTTATTCATTTTATATTCTTTATTAATTTAGAGTGGGCGGTATCTACTCTCGCTTCTCCGCCCATCCTGCAGGAAATTATAAACTAAATTCTTTTTTAGCTTCTTTAGTTTCAGGTTTAGCTTCTACTTCGCCTTTGCCAACGCTGACTGCAAAGCTTTTAGCCATGTCATAGATAGATTTATCTTTGACAGGACCAACTTTAGAAACATCCCAACCAAACCAAGTTCCTTTGTCATTCGACATTTGAACTGTAGATAGTTTGTAAATGTGGCTATAAGTTGGCGGTGTGAATAAACCATTAGCACCTTGTAGTTTTAAACCCATCATCATTGAGTTCCATTTTCTACTAACTTTAAGTTGAGTAGACTTCATAGAAATTAATGCGGATTCTGGGCTATCGCTCACTACAAGTACAAAATGATTAGCAGTATTTTCTAAATAGTTACCATTAGATAATCTATCTTTGTATGATTTATCTCTAGTCGTTTGACTAACGATATCACTATCTGCATCATGAATTGCAACAGGTGCACCGGTACTGGTACCTCTATCTTGCCATTCAACATATTGTCTTTTGTAAGGACACGGTACAACTTCTATTGAATCATACAATTGATTTGTTA
>JAHWGK010000164.1 GCA_020054495.1 Thermoplasmata archaeon
TTATTATATCTTGTTTGGTATGAGCTTGGTGATGGTGTTCTTTTTTTGACTGATGGTCTTCTCTGTTTAGCCTTAAAAGATGATGATGATGATAATGATGAATCGAACATACCATTATTCTTACCCTTTGATGACATTTTTTTTTTTTTTTTTAGTTTCTTTTTTTTTTAAAAAAAAGAAACTAACATTCAATAAATATATTAATTGATCAAAATTGTTTTATATTATTTTTTATTGTTTTTACAAATTATTTTCTTTTAATTAATTTTTTTATTACATCATCTTTTTTGTTATTATTGTTATTGTTATTATTGATAATCATTTTATTAATCCCTTCATCATCATCATCATCATCATCATCATCATCATCATCATCGTTTTTATATTTCATTTTATTATATTTGTTATTGTTTTTATTATTTAATTTTTTACCAACTTTAAAAGTCAACACAATAATAAGTAAGACAATGTCTAAGATAACAAACCCAAGTTTACAATAAAAATACCATTTAAAATCTGTATTTGGGCTTAGATCAGTAAAAGAAATGTTTGGAACACACGCAATTGAATTTTGACATTTGTTCAACGGGTTACTAAAAACAGAAGATAGACAACACCATAAAGGATCATTACATGGATTATAGACAGAATTTATACCATTACAATTGCTAT
>JAHWGK010000165.1 GCA_020054495.1 Thermoplasmata archaeon
CATATTTTTTGTCAAGTGAAAATATTGTAACCGGTCTATTTATCTTAAAATATTTTTAATTCTTTTTTATCGTTTGGGGGCGCGTTTACAGAAGGAGAAATCGTACAAAAGGCTGACGAAGATAGTATTCCGATTCTCCTAACGGTATATCAAGTGACAACTACTATTAGATAAAAAGAGTAAGGGGCCTTGACCTACAATTATATACAAATACAAAAAACCTCCTAACCTGTTGTAGGTTAGGAGGTTTGTTTTGAGCGGGAAACGGGCATTGAATCCGCGACTTACTTCGTAGATTTACATCGCAGCTTGGGAAGCTGTGTAGTGCGATTAGTACGAGATATATATTTCTTTAGTAAATGATCTGATATTGCACCTAGATCGAGAAATGTCGAGAAGGTTATCAATTCATTATGGTAGATTTAACTCTCTGCAAAAAATATGGTACGGAACAACGCGCACTGTACTTTCTGCATTTCCAAAATCTTTTTTGCCAAGATGCACCTGATAGAATTTGGGAATGGATGTTCTTTTTCGAAAATAATAAGAGGCAGGATTTACGGATTGATCTCCGGTTTTACATTCAACTGCAAATAATGGTTTATTCTCCTTGAGAACAACAAAGTCGATTTCACGCTTATCGGTGTCTCGCAAGAATCGGAGATCCATC
>JAHWGK010000166.1 GCA_020054495.1 Thermoplasmata archaeon
AGGTAATTTATACTTTACAACCATATTTTCGAATAAGAATAAAAGTTTTATTGGCCTTGCAAGATAGTCTTCATCCCATGTAAGTCATCTTACTAATAATTGCATGGTAAAGTATACAAAAAGAAAAGACCATTTTCGAGTAATATTTTTTCCTAAATACTTCGGCTACAAGTGATAATTCATTGTTCTTAATCATTTTACTATTTCCTTAATATGATATCCCCAAGCTTTTTTGCCAATGGTCTTTTTGAATAAATCCATTACATTATACTATAAGTCTATTTGAAAATCCTTTTTTAACTGAAAATAATTTATAAAAAATAAAAAAGCCCTTCAGCTAAATGCCAAAGGGCTGGAATTGACAAGCTCCCCAGACAGGACGACTTTCGCAACTTTTGTATGAGGGAAGAGATCGAAAAAGTGTATCAAAAGTTGGAAGAAATAGTTAGGAGCTGTTAGGAATTAAAAATAATAAAACAGAACTGCTCTTAAAGCAAAATTTACCTTAAACATTTAGGGAAATGCCTGATTTCCACTTTATCCACTTTTATATGACCGAGCCGAAGATGAGGCAAGGAGCGATTAATCTTTCTCATTTTCCAATAACCTCTTCAAATTTTCACCTTCTTCTTTCATATGCATCTTAATACCTTCAGCTTCATTTTTGGCA
>JAHWGK010000167.1 GCA_020054495.1 Thermoplasmata archaeon
ATGAAGGCATATTTAAACTGAAAGATTGGCACAATTTTGGAACCCATTATGATAAAACCTTGATGGCATGGCATAAAAACTTTAATCAAAACTGGGATAAAATCAAAATTTATTATGATGAAAGGTTTCGTAGAATGTGGAATTATTACCTTTTAACCTGCGCAGGAGCCTTCAGGGCACACAGAAACCAATTATGGCAGATAGTATTTTCTAAAATAGCATCGCAAATAGATTATGAAAGCATTCGTTAAGTTTCTCTAGGTTTTCATAAATCCTTATAATGTATTTGGAAAATTATCCTTGTTATACTTTAAAAAAAGTTTTTAAAATATTAAGAAGAGCTTTTTGTACTTGTTAGGATTTATTAACATACGGTCGCAATAGGCGCTCGCTTATAATTTTTGCTTTAAGTGGATCACCAAGTTTTTCTAATTCTTGAATGACCAAGAGATTGAGTTTTAATAATTTTAAAATTTGGCAAATACGTACTCTAGAGATACCGAATTTGCGGGCAAGATCAGACTGATTTTTCACTTGACCATAATCAATCATACGCCTATATTCTCTTGCTAAATAAATGGGGTTTCGGTATACCTGTTTGATTTGATTGCTTTTCTTGACTTGGTATAGAAAATAAAAAGTAGAAGTAAAAGTTCTATCT
>JAHWGK010000168.1 GCA_020054495.1 Thermoplasmata archaeon
ACGTAAATATGATACTCAAACTTTTCTTACTTAAATTCCTTCGTCTCTTTCTTGTAGTGATAAAAACACGTTGAAACAGTTTTACCCTCTGTGAGCATATCAACAATTTCACCCTGTTTGATTCCTGTGCTTTTGCTTAATCTCTCAATTATTAAAGCCTTATCAAATGAAGTGTGATAAGTATCTTCTTTCCCATCTTCTTTTGAAACGCTTGTGATGTCAAAGTCTACCATTATATTACCTCCAGTTGTTCAGCCATTTTTTTAGAAGTGTACCATTCAGCATCTAGCTTTTGTTCCCACATTGCTTCTATCTGTTCATCCTTTGTAAGAGGTTTGTTTTTTGCAATACTTTTATTGAGCCTTTTAGATTCCTTACTTGCCTTTGTAAGTATTGATGTCATATTTATATTCATTCTTTTCCTCTCTATCCTATTCTATAGCAGATTTCCGGTAACGTAAATTTAATATTCAGATGGTATCTTATTAATATCTCTAGCACTTATAGAAGATTCCTGTAAAGATAATAGAGCGGATATAAGAGCATCTTTAGTAAAGAAGTTTAATTTATTCGGGACAATGGGAAACATCTCATATGTGTCTATTGAGTTTACCGCTCCGTATTTCTCACTATATCTATAACTTCTAAACTTATCT
>JAHWGK010000169.1 GCA_020054495.1 Thermoplasmata archaeon
CAAATCTAGCTTACTTTAAACTAGGTTTATATGATATTGTAAAAAAAGGATTTAATAAAAAGGAGAAAGTTAAGAGCCAAAAAGTAATGATATTACTTAATTAATTTGTTATCTTAGAAGATAATCCTTATCCTATTTATAATATAATAATATAATATATATGGTTAGAATAAGAGTAGGGAGTATATACATTGATAAATAAGGAAAAATAGGCAATTTTGCATTATTTATGCTGTTACAGGAAGGTCAATTAACTCCTTTAGTTTATAGATGTTTCGCAGTTTTTCGATAATATCACTCCAACAAAAAGTTCTGAAGCTGACCAATAGGGGGAGCCAGACATTCCAGCCCTTTGGCATTTTGCTGAAGGGCTTTTTTTATTTATTTAAAATTATTTTATAAAAAAAGAAGGATTTAGGAGTAAGAGATCATATATAATAAATAATATAAAAGAAAAGTGTAATGCTCCCTATTAAGCGTACATATTTTAAGTTAGTACTAGCTCTTTATTTTTAACATATTTTTGATAATATTCGCAAGGGGTATGATAATATAAAGCCTGATGAGGAAAGTCTTGATTATAATTATCCACCCATTTATCTAATGCTCTTTGAAAAGAAAACGGATTATCCCAATCATAAGGCCAAAGCAGG
>JAHWGK010000016.1 GCA_020054495.1 Thermoplasmata archaeon
AGATACAATAATAGTGGTACATCACATGAAGATTTCATAGGCCTTGCTGAAGGAACAATTTATTATTATTCTGCATGGAGCTATAACACCACAGACAATGTATGGTCACCTACATATGCTACTGTAAGTGGTACAACAAAAAATAAACCAATGATAAGTGATCCTGTACCAGCGTCTGGAAGCGCTGGTGTTGAACTAGTTCCACTAATGAACATAACAGTTACTGATTTAGACGGAGATCCAATGACAATCAACTGGTACAGTGATAGTGATAGCCCCGGCAGTTGGCAAATATTTGGAACAAACGTGTCATGCAGTAATGGAACATACCACCAAACAAATAGCAACTTCAGTAATTACGACAAAAAATATTGGTGGTACGTAACAGTGAACGATGATGCAGACACAAACACGTCTGATTTATTTTATTTCATTGTCAATAATAGACCCATGATAGATAATCCTGGCCCATATAACGGAAGTATTGGCGTTAATCTTGTGCCTCAAATGAACATAAGCGTGTCAGATTTTGAAGGAGACCTAATGACTATCAACTGGTATAGTAACAGCAATGGTAGCTGGGAAATATTTGGAACTGATAAAAATGTAAATAATGGAACATACCATCAAACAAATAGTAACTTCAGTGATTTTTATACAAAATACTATTGGTATGTAACAGTTAATGATGGCAAGTCTACAAACACTAGTTCTATCTTTCATTTTACAACAAACAATAAGCCAATGATGTTTAATCCAGGACCCAGCAACGAAAGCATCAACATTAGAAAAAGACCTCAGATGAATATAACCGTTGAAGATCCAGATGGGGATCTAATGACCATCAACTGGTACAGTGATAGTGATAGCCCCGGCAGTTGGCAAATATTTGCGACAAATTCAACAGTAACAAATGGAACATATCACCAGATAAATCAAAATTTCAACGTACACAATACAACCTACTGGTGGTATGTAGAAGTTAGTGACGGAAAAAATACAAACATCAGTGATATGTATCATTTTACAACTGCAGCAAACAAAGTTCCATTGATAAGTGGTGAAAGACCATTTAATGGAGCTGTTAAAGTATGTTATTCCCCTATGTTAAATGTTACAGTTGATGATTTAGAGGATGATCCATTAAATATTTATTGGCTATCAAATTCCACTGGAGCTTGGGCGGTTTTTGCTACAAATCTTAGTGTTGATAATAGTAAAGGACCAGTAAATGTTATTCAAACAAATAATAATTTCAATGGATATAATACCACTTACTGGTGGAGTGTAAATATTTCTGATGAAGCTGATTGGAAAAATGAAACCTATAGTTTTACTACGAGTTGCCAACCAACTATCTCAGATGTTTTTCCAGTTAATAATAGCATTCTTGATCCAAAACCTGTATGTAGTGTAAAAGTAAGTGATGATGACAATGATTTAATGGATGTTTATTTTTATGAAAATTCAACTTTTACTTACTCAACATTTAATTCAAAAATTAGTAATGATGCAGATGACGCATACTATTATGGAGAAATGAAAAATGATGGATTCGAAGTTGTAATAAATAATTTAGGAACAAACCAACTTAGAGCAGGTCTCAGATTTAGAAATGTTCAAATTCCACAAGGTGCAACAATTACAAATGCATATCTGAGGGTTCGAGTATATATCGACGAAAGTGGTTTCCCAGATTTCACTTTTTATGGACATGATATTGATGATTCCCCAGTTATTGAAGGAAGTACAGGCCAAGATATACTGATAAATAGGGCACTGACAACAGCTAGTGTTCAATGGGTTGATGATGATTTAAGCAGTGAATGGACTACTAGTCCTGATATATCAAGTATAATTCAAGAAATTGTGAATCGCCCTGGTTGGAAAAAAGGAAATAACATAACTATCTTAACAAATGACATTCAAAGTGCTAAGAAATTTAGTATTACCGATTACCAGATAGGTGCTAGCTATGGTGCAGAACTAAATGTCTCTTTTTCTGAATCGGTTTGGACATTGCAACAGACAAATACTAATGTGCAATCTGACTCAACTCTTATCTGGAATAACTTTTCTAATGCATCCTTATTTAGTAAAAAATATTGGTGGTCAGCTCGTGTATTTGACGGATGCAGTTGGAAAAATGAAACTTATTATTTCACAACTAGAAATGCAATTATTCCTGATCCACCATTGAGTCTAACAGCACTTACTTATGATAAAGATAAGATTAATTTAACCTGGGAAAATGGAGATAATAATACCTATATTGAATATCACTTTGTTGAATCCTGGGCGCCTTACGAAGGTACATTTTTATTAAACACTAATACACACACAAAATTAACTCATGGTGGTTTAATTCCTGGAACTAAATATTACTACCAAGCATGGGGCTTTAATACAACTGATCAATCATTCAGTTCAACATATTTATCAGCAGATGCTACAACATTACCAAACAGTCCACCAGAATTTTCTAATGAAGACCCTGAATATGAAAAAAGTGATGAAAATATATATTACCCTGAGGTAAGTATTGATATAAATGATTCAGATGGAGAAAGCTTTAACTGGACAATAGAAGGTAAATATATTGATTATAATAGCTCAAATGATGATTCAAATGGAAGAAAATCAGCAAATTTAATTACTCCATTACCGTTTGATACAAGCGTAATCTGGTTTGTTAACGCAACAGATAGTTATGTTTGGACTAATGAAACCTATATTTTTAGAACAAGAGAGGAATATGTTCCTGATGTTCCAACTGATTTTACAGTTGCAACTCATAATAGAACACAAATTAATTTAAATTGGATAAATACTGGTAATTATACTTATATTGAACTGAACACAATGGAATCTTGGGCTCGTGGCTCAGGTATTCTATTAGAAAATACTAGTGTAAACACTAGTTTTAATCATTCAAATTTAGAAACAGGTACAAAATATTATTATCAAGCATGGAGATACAATTCAACTGATAATGTTTTCAGTGTCGATAGTGTTAGTCTCAACGCAACAACTATTGCAAATAATCCTCCAATTTATGGACAACCTAGTGCGATAAATGGTACAGGAAGTCACGATCTTGAATTTGACTGGACAATATCTATTACAGATGCTGATGATGATTTACTTGTTTGGACAATTCAATGCAGTAATGGTCAGGACAACCTTTCAATTGGGGATACCAGTGGAGTAAAACAATTAGAACTCAGTGGCTTATCAGAATATACCACTTATAAAGTATGGGTAAATGCAACAGATGGATTTGATACAAAGCGTGAATGGTATAAATTTATCACAGAATCCCCATATGAACCACCTGTTCCAACAAACTTTGTTGCAACCTCAATTAATAAAACACAAATTAATTTAACTTGGAATAATGATGGAAATAACTATACCCGTATAGAATCCTATACATCTCAGAACTGGGCTCCTGGCGATGGAACAATACTCTATAACAGTCCAGCAAATACTTACTTTTTACATAAAAATTTAGATCCAGGAACACAATATTTCTACCAGGCATGGTCATATAATGATACTTATGATGTATTAAGCAATTATGTTGAATCAAATGCCACAACATTTCCAAACAAGGCACCATCCCTCGGAACTCCATCTCCAATTAATGGTGCAATAAATCAGCCAAATAATATAACCTGGAGCATAACAATAACTGATCCAGATGGTGAAGCGTTTGATTGGACTATTGAACGTAATAATACTCAATTCAATTCTTCAAACAATGACATAAATGGAACTAAAAAGCTATCTCTTATTGGTTTAGCATATAATACCTATTACACAATTTGGGTTAATGTAACAGATGGATATGATTCAGTTAATGCTACTTATGGATTTACTACAAGATATGAAAATATCCTCTTTCCACCTAGCGGTTTTTCAGCAAATGCTAATGGCCAATATCAAATAAATCTCTACTGGACAAAAGGCATTAATGCAGATAAAACTTATATTCGATATAAACCAGGTTCGCCACCGACGGATAGAAGCGATGGAACATTTCTCTATAATGGTACAGGTAACTCAAAAAGTGTCATAGGACTTGCTTCTGCTACAACATATGGATTTAAAGCCTGGTCATGGAGCGATACCGATAAGATCTGGAGTACATCCTATGCTAGTGTTACTGCTACGACAGAGGGTGACGAAGAACCTCCTTTCGACCCTCCAGAAGATCCAATAGATGACTTTACTCCACCATCAAGACCAACTAATGTAAAATGTACAACACCAGAAGACGATAATACTCCACGATTTACCTGGAATGCAGCAACTGATGATAAAAGTGAAATTAGAGGCTATTATGTTAAAATAGATGATGGTTCAGATATTTGGATTGGAAACCAACTCAGTTGGACGGCTACCAGCCAAATTGAAGATGGCGCTCACACATTTTCAGTAAAAGCCGAAGATGCAAGCAATAATCTCAATAAAGGCAGCTATGGTTCCTGCACATTTACCATAAAAACCACGTCAGAAGGAAATCCGCCTGTAGCAGAGGCAGGAGGGCCATACTATGGACTAACATACCAAGCTATCACTTTCGATGGAACAAGAAGTTATGATCCTGATGGAAGCATTGTTAGCGGCATCTGGGATTTCGGCGATGATGAAACAGCAACTGGCACCAAACCAACATTTACCTTCACTGAAGCAGGTGAATTCAACGTAACTCTAACAGTTACTGACAACGATGGATTAACTAGTACTGATATTGCAAATGTATATATTTTACTTGATTCAGATAGAGATGGATGGAGCGATGACATAGAAAATTCATATGGAACTGATGCAAACAATTCAGATGATCAACCGTTGGATACCGATGGTGATGGAATACCTGACAATCACTCACCAGATAAAAAATATGTAGGAGATTCTGATGACGATAACGATGGGCTTCGCGATGACTATGAAAAAACACTTGGATCGGATCCAAAAAACTATCAGGATGTAACAATTATTGAAATCGATAATAAAACTTACTATCTAGTGGACATCACTGGAGATGGTATAAAAGATATATTCTATAATAATTATAACCAAACAAGTACGCAACTAGGATATGGAACAAACGGTACATATCTAGTAGATATGAATGGTGACAGCACATGGGATTATATCTATAACCCTGCAAACGGTGAAATAAAAATATATAAAGAACAACCTAAAGACGCTCAAATGCTACCATTGATAGAAATTGCAGTAATTGCAATAGTAGCAGCAGCTATATTAATACTCGTTTATCTGTTCAAAATAGGATATTTCTATATCGAATATCTCCCTAAAGAAAAAGTAAAACACAAGAAGAAAAAAACAAAGAAAAACAAAAAATAATATTTCTTTTTAGTGATATTGAATTCAATAAAAATTTACGCGACAAATTAGTTTAAAATTTCAGGATTTTAATGTAATAAACGGTTATTGAGGGCTTTGCACATTTATTTATGATTTTTAGCCATTTTATGTGCAAAGCTTAATGGCGCTAATATTATGTAGCATTATATTATTCTCTAAAACGATGAGGGATTCGTTTAAAGTAGGTTTAAGTTTTGGTACAACATCGGGAATAATTACTACACTTGGATTAATGTTAGGACTTCATTCAGGCACCCATTCAACCATTGTGGTTATTGGTGGGATAGTAACAATTGCGGTGGCTGATTCATTTTCAGATGCGCTTGGCATTCATATTTCTGAAGAATCAGAAAATAAACACACAACCAAAGAGATATGGGAATCAACATTATCCACTTTTATCTGTAAATTGATTGTTGCCTTATCTTTTATTATTGCGATTTTAGTATTTGAACTCTATATAGGGATTATTGTGAATGTCATATGGGGTTTATTGTTGTTATGCGTTCTGAGTTTTTATATAGCAAAAAAACAAAAAGCAAGTCCTTCAAAAGTTGTTTTAGAGCATTTAGCTGTTGCTGTGATGGTGTTGGTCACTGCCCATTTGTTAGGCGGTTGGATAGCATCGATTTTTATTTGATGGATTCACAATGGAATTGAAAAATATTACATATACTTAAAGGTCTAACCTAAAAATATGAACTATCAGGTGTAATATGCTTCGATACCTGAAACAATAATCTATATATTTATGGAATTATCGAGGAATATTTATTTCTCCTAGACAACAAGTAGAATTAGAAAGTTTCTACAGGAATGATTTTGAAGATAGTTTTTGTTTACAAAAGAGTAATGCAGGGGACGAGATTTGAACTCCAGTTTAATGGCAAAAATAATTGTTTAATAGGAGTGAAATGTTCCCGTCGAGCATCTGCGCTAAGGGTGTGATGCTCATACCTATGTATTATCAACATAATAATCAGCAAGTAATAATGTTTAATTCCTTTGATTTTTCATCCGATATGATTATTAAATAACTTTTTATTTACTTCATTCAAATTAATTTTATAATTGACAAGAATGGAGAAAACAATATGAAAAAGTGGTATGAATCTCTTTTTGAAAATTATGGTAAAAATTATGATAACGAACGTTATACTAAGGGAACGATTGGTGAATGTGATTTCATTGAAAAGGAAATTGATTTTGATAAATCATTAAAAATAATTGATATTGGATGTGGGACTGGTAGACATTCAATTGAATTAACAAAAAGAGGATATAAGATTAAAGGTATTGATTTGTCAGAATCACAACTTGAACGGGCAATAGAAAAAGCAAAAGCACAAAGTCTTCAAATAGATTTTCAGAAACATGATGCAAGAAAATTACCTTTCAAGGATGATTTTGATGTGGCAATAATGCTGTGCGAAGGAGCATTTTCTTTGATGGAAACAGATGAAATGAATTTTGAGATATTAAGAAATGTTACTAAATCATTAAAGAAGTCTGGTAAACTGATTTTTACAACACTTAATGGGTTATTTCCATTATATCATTCAGTTGAAAAATTTCATTCATCAACAACTGATGAAGGAAATACTACTTGCAGAAGTAATACTTTTAATTTGATGACTTTTCGAGAATATAATATTACAATGGTAGAAGATGACTCTGGTAATAAAAAGGAATTAAAATGTAATGAAAGATTTTATGTTCCTTCTGAAATAACATGGTTATTAAAAACTCTCGGTTTTAAAAGAATTGATATTTATGGTGCAAAACTTGGTGCTTTTTCTAGAAATGATGAACTTACTACGGAAGATTTTGAGATGCTTGTTATTGCCGATTTTACTTCAGAAATTTGATAAAATTGTTTGAATGCATTATTCATCCTATCAATTAACATCATATTCAGCAAGTACTAATTTAAGAATTTATACCCTGTCTTGAGATTCAAACTTTTTACCAGTAAACAACAGTTAAAATATAATTATATATTTATTAATATAAAAGTATGCAGGGGACGAGATTTGAACACGTTTTTACCGGTAAAAAATACATGTTTTCTCCTGCAAACTGAAAAAATCTTCTAATTCATTTTGTTTCAGCAATCGACATTTTTAGAAAAGAAAGAGCAAAAGCATATATTGATATTGTAATCAAAGGAATATGCAATACACCGTTCCACCATAATTGGTCGGGGAACATAACAAAATTTACCAAAATGTTATAGAAGGCTAGAATGAGTCCAACAAAACTCGTGACTCTAAGTGTTGCTATGTTAACTCGTGGGTAATAAAAGGTAAGTATTGCAAGATATACCGGTGTCATCATACAAAAAAATAGACCCGCAGCATTAGTAAATATGTAAAGAGGATTGAAATCTGGCATGAAAGTATTCGGATTTGCAGGATACCAAAATGCTAAAAAAGCGAAGGGGACCACCCAATATTTCCATAAAGGTTGTTTTCGTGGCGTGAAATCATTTTTCTGAGCCAGTGCTTCCCAGAACCAAAAAGCAGCAACAATGGAAATCGCAACAAGATTGCTTGTTACAATTCCTAAACCATATTCTTTTGTGACGGCAATGTTTTGAAGAAATGCAAAAAGAACATAGGTGATAGCCACATAAATACTAAAGAGACGTGTAACTCTATTTCTGAGAAAGAAAATAGAAAAAATTAAGATAATCGGGATTATTTTAAAAATTGGATATACGACGTCGTAGGAATATATTAAACCATCCTTTCCAAGTATCGCACTAGTGAGTTCTCCTATTTCTGTTAAATCAACTCCTTTTGATGTATAAAGTGGAATAAATTGTGATAAGATGATGAGAAGGAAAAGCCACCATTTTCTGGTTATTGATTCCAGTTTTGTTTGGATTCTATCAAGATTTTTTATGTTCAAATAATTTCTCCATTTAATTACACTGTTTGAGTAAAATCAATTAAGAAATGGATATTTGTTTGTAGAACTTATAACTTACTGCATTCAATCATCCTCACATCTATCAGACAAACGAGATTTGAATACGTTTTTACTAGTAGTAATCTATATATTTATGTCTCTATCGAGGAATATCTAATTTGATATTATGATGTTTTACAAAAATATCCAACTTTTTTGAAAATCAATAGGTATCACCCACCTAAAAAGAAAAGGATGGATTGTTACAAAGATATTGAACATACGTCTTTTTCTTTTTAAACTTGTATTTTGTTTTGAAAATGAAATCAGAAAAAAACAAAAATTATATATACTTAATTAACAATTGTTAATACAATGGAGTCTAGACTGGAAGATTGAATGAATTTTTAGTACCAACTATTTTTTCATGCCTTTTCTTCCTCCCTCAAACATCTAGACTCCATCTCATTACATATCGTTTTTGAAATGAAACCAGTATATACAATTGTTAAGGAAACTTTTAAATCAAAATATTTTATTAGAAGTTTACAAATTTTATCTAGAGGGAGGTAAGAATATGCTAAGATATAAGATTTCATCTAATGTGTTTTTATTGAAATTATTAGAGCGATTTCCTTTTTTTAAAACAATTGTTTTTAAGCAATTAATTTATAGATAATTGGAGGTAGTTTTCTTAATGCAGGTATCTGAGCTTCGATGTAAGCATTGCAAAGAGATTAAAGAAATCTCAGAATTTGACCGTGGTTTTTTTAACAAGAAGGGTTTTGATGTTTTTTGTCATGATTGTCGCGTAGAAATAGACAAAAAATATGACGCAGTCACAGAGAAGCGTTGTCGTCAATGTGAGGAAAAAAAATCTATAAGTGAGTTTGGAAAGAACGCTTCAACTCGTGACGGTTATTTTAAAGAGTGTTTGGACTGTCAGGATAAGAATTATCGTAGAAGACGAGCGAGGAGAAATAAAAGTGTTTGGAATGGTGAGATGCGTGTGTGTAGTAGATGTGGAATGCAGAAACCAACATATGAGTTCCCTACTCCGAGATATAAAAGAACAGGTTCTGTTTATTGCTGTAGTTGTATTGCTGATTGGGTTCGTAAAAAGTTATTGAGATTTGAGATGGAGAGAGAAGAACAAGGGTGGCTTGTCAAAAAACGTTGTAAAGGGTGTGGCCGAATTTTACCATCAGATAGGTTTCATCTAGACCGTCATATAAGAGACGGATTGGCTGATAAATGCAATGATTGTGTTAACGAATGGCATGAGCAGTGGATTGAAAACAATATAGAGAAACGTCATAGGGGAAAAAATAAAAAAACCGAGTTGAAGGAGTGTAGTGTATGTCATGAGTTGAAACCACTAACCTGTTTTACTTATGATAAGAGCACATTAGATGGATATGATGCTCAATGTAATGTCTGTATAAAAAGAATCCGTGAAGAAAATGTTAGGATATGGGCTAATCAAAGGGAAGAAAAAGGAGAGGTATTAAAGGATTTGAAATGTCGTATTTGCGGTCGATTTCTACCTATCGATATGTTTAGTAGGGATAAGGAAAGGAAAAAAGGATATTATACCTATTGTAAAGATTGTCATAAACAAAGAGAAAGAGAGGCAGAAAAACGGTGGAAAGTAGAACGAGAGAAAGCTTTAATTGAATTTTCTTTAGATGCTGTGACAGAGAAGAAATGTAAGTCCTGTGGTCAAGTACTTCCAATTTCTTTGTTTTGGAATCGTCAGGCGAGTAAAGATGGTCATGGTCATTATTGTAAAAAATGTGAAAATAAGAAGAAAAAAGAACGGAATAAACGGTTGAAGGAGCGTGGTTTCCCTGAGGAGTTAATTCCTAATGAGAAACGTTGTGGTAAATGTAGAAGGGTGTTGCCCCAAGCGATGTTTAGCCGGAATTCTATTGCTAGTGATGGACTTAATGCTCATTGTAAAGAGTGCTATAGTGAATATTATAAGAGTTATTATTCTCGTCCTGAAATTAAGCAGAAACAACAGGAGTATAATAGATTACCTGAGGTGATGGAACGTCGTCGTCTGAGTGCTAAAAATTATTACTCTCGAAAAAGAGAAAATAGATAAGGTTTAAGCAACATAATAATAATTAATACTTTCGATATTGAATTATTTAAACAGTAAAATAAGGGCTATGCCCTTATAATTCCCTGTTCCGCCTTCGCTTCCTCGGCAAGCCCTATTTGGTCATGCCACATCCCAGCTCGGCGGGAAAAATAAATAAAAAGTCAACAAAACTAAGCAAAGAAATGTTGAAACATACAAAATCAATGAATTGGTTGACTAAGTTGATATTAATTTTAGCATGTCTAACTTTTGCAATGGTCACTGTACAAATTATCTTGATATTAGTTACTAGTAACTTGATTAAAATTTAGGGGTTGAAATGTTATACCCCACTAATTGCACCACACTAAATGCAACACACCAATATAGACCAGAACCAATATTACATACATTTATATCATGTTGCCCCACACTTAAATCACCTAGAATTGTTTTTCATGTAAAATGGGTATTTATTGTGCAAAACACAAAGTAGCACGGATTATTGTGCAAAGCCGTTATTGAGTGCCTTTTTTCCATTTTGTCATTTTTCCCAAAAACCTTTAAATACGCTCATAGACAAAAATACCACGTTAGTTAATATCACGCTAACATCTAACGTGGCATGGTAAGATGAAGAGGAGAATCAAAATAGCTGTAGCTTCACTAACAATAGTCCTAATGGCTGAATTGACCATAGCTTCAAATGTACAAGCAATACAAATTTCTCAAACAAACAACAATGAACAAATTCTAATAGTAGACAAGAGCGGAGAAGGCGACTACAAAACCATCCAAGAAGCTATCAACCATGCACAACCAGGAGTCATAGTATACGTTAAAAAAGGAGAATATAGCGAGATAATTGATATAAAAAAGCAAATCACTCTGATTGGAGAGGATAGGGAGAGCACTCTAATCAACCCCATCTCAGAAAAAAACAAATATGCAATCCGTCTCGGGGCTCCAGAAGCGAAAATAAGCTGCCTCAGTATCAATAATGGAGCCCCTGGCCTCTATACTACTGGTGTTCGTGTAACATCTTCAAAAACAGAGATACGCGATTGTAACATATATGATACCCCTGTTGGAATTGCAATATGGACTTCTAATAATATCATAGATAATTGTAATTTCAGAGGATGTAACGATGAGGGAATTGTTCTTATTGGAACCAGTTACTCAGAATGTAATAATAACATAATAACGAACTGTATATTTCATGAAAACTGTGATGGAATTGAGCTACAATATTCATCAAGCAATACAATTTCTAATAGCGAATTTTATGATAATACACATGCAGGGATAGATGCGATAGCATCAGCAAATGATAAAAACACTATTATCAACTGTAGAATCTACAATAACAAAGTCCATGGCATATATCTTTCGTCATCATCTGAAAATCAGATTATAGATTGTATTATTTATGATAACAAAGATGGAAATATTGTAATGAATAAGTACTCAGAAAACAATCAAATAATCCCTAATTCCGATTCAATCTCAGAAGATAATAAGGTGAGTATCAAAGAAATGTTGCAGAGTTTTATAAGCATTAGGTCTAAATTAAATATGCAGAGAATAATTTCTATTTTGGATTATTTTAGTTCTTATTGATTTTTATTCGACTCTTATCATGTATTTTCATTGTAAGAGCCCCCGTCAGATAAGAGGTTATCCCTTTGTTCTATATTGAAAATAACTTATAGAGTTGGTGATATTAGAACAATTCTAAAATGCAACTCTGTTGCCTTGGCCGTTTTTCTTTAGTAGAGATATATAAGAGGAGAAGTTTTAATGTGATCAACCTCCCCACTTGAATCCACTAGTAGGAGTTTTAGATAATACCATCCTGGTTTGGCATTTTTAGGAACAGTAACAATAAGAGAACCAGTATTATTTGATCCTTTATAAGCAACAAAGCTAATTTGAGATTGAGCTATTAGAATAGAGCGAATTCTGTCTTTGCATAGTTGTGCTTTAACAGTTACATAATCTTCAGAGAAATCTGTACTTACATTAAAAGCAGTCTGTATAGAGTCATCATTACCATCATTATCTATATCTACTTTAGTAAATTCCCAAGATGTGAACTGATCATCAGGATCAACAGTGAGGCATTTAGTAACATTTAATATGATTTCACCAGTAACGCTAACATCCGTCCAATTAAAATATTTCATTACATCACCTTCAGTATGATTCAAACCATCCCTATGATGTAAAAGCCATGGACCATTCTTCAGAAAACATACAGTCTTACATCGTAAGGGACGTTTAAGAGCAAATGAATGATCATCACTGATATGTCCCAGGGGCATCCAGACGTCATCGATGTCAGTCGTATCCCCCATCCGTTTTACATAATCACTTCGTTCAGCGACAGCCCATATATTTTCTAAAAATTTTTTGTTATTTGCAGCAACCTGTAACGTAAGTCTTTTTTGTTCTACTTGATCAAAACCAAGCTGATTCAAATCAATAACATAAATAATGTTCTCATCACGATGAAAGGCTTCATAATATATCGACCCGCGCATACCATACTCTTCACCAGCAAAACCAACGAATTTAATGTTGTATTTCGGCGTGATATTATGATCAACAAAATATTTTGCAATTCCAAGTACTATTGCCATACCAATTGCTGAATCTGCAGTAGCCTGACACCACCAACCATCATATAAACAACCGACAATAGCAGTTTTACTTGGATCAGTTCCATTAAGCTGCCCTATAACATTATAGCTCATGACAGATTTATTAAATCTTTGTTTCAGATGAAAATCAACGGTGTAATCTTCAATATTATTATTTATTTTTTCACCTATTGAACGATTGATATATAATCTAGGAATCACAGTTTCAGAGGCAGGCATATCATAGGTATCATTGTTTTTAAAGTCAATATGAATCCGGCCCTTGTAATGTGGATATCTAAAACGTTCTTTAATATCCCGAAGGATGTTTTCAACAATCTTAATGGTGAGTTTGAAAGAAGGAAAATCTAAGAAATTAAAAAATCTATCACGTCTTGACTCTGGTTCATAAATTAGAACGTAATCTTCTTTGTCTTCCCATAGTTTTGGGTGTTCACGTCTAATCTTTAACCCTTTATAAGAAAAATTACAATTTTTCTGAAACGGATTACCGTGAGGACCGAGAGGTGTTTGAGTGATATGACAATCAACCTTTTCAGTGTTTGTCCCATCGCTAATAGCCATACCATATTCAAGTATCTCAATTTTATGTGTAACTGTTGGACATGAGGGCAAATTTTTTAATTGCTCCTTGGTAGTAAAAAGACCTAGCTCAGTCATATTTTCATAAAGTATCTCTGCAGCACGCCATTCTCCTTTTGTTCCAAAAGCTCTACCTTTAGCTATTTCACCAGCTGATTCATCGTATTCAGTGAATACGATATTACTAAGATTCTCTGTGATATTGTAGATGTATTGTAAGTCTAATACACTTTCATTAATTATTGAATTAGGTGTTTGATACAATGAGTCATTGTTTACACCATTTGTTTCTATCATTTTACTATTTATAATTGGAACAACAGATGTTCCAACAAATAGAAGTGTTATTACTAAAACAAGACTTTTACTAAACAACCTATATTTCATTTTATAAACCCTCTTAGATAAATATTATATTTCTTAATATATAAATATGTTGTCTAACAAAGATCTAATAATATGCAATCATTAAAAAACTAGTTACTAGGTGTTTGTTTGGGGGATTTAAAGCGGTCAATACAGCATCTTCAAATCCATCATTATCTGTATCTACTTAGATAACCTCTCAAGTTTTAAACTGTTCATTAGGATTAACGGTGAGATATTTAGTAATGTTTAAAGCAATTTCACCAGTAGCACTAACATCACGCCAGTCGAAATAATCCAAGACATCTCCTGCAGTATGACCCAATCCATCTCTGTGATGCCATATCCATGGGAAATCCTTTAGAAAACAAACAGTCTTACAGCGGAAAGGTCTATTCTGAGCAAATAATTTATTATCACTAGGGGCTCCTAAAGGCCACCATTTTTTAGCAATGTCAGCTGTATCTCCTGTCCTTTTAACATAATCAGTTCTTTTTGCAACCTTCCAGATTTCATTCATGAATCCATACTTATTGACTAACAGGTTGAGTTGGAGCCGTGGATAATCTTGAGTAAAACCAACTTGATTCATATCAATGACATAAATAATGTCTTCATCCTTGTGAGTAGCTTCATAATATTTTACTCCGCGTAAACCTGCTTCTTCACCACCAAAACCAATAAACTTTATATTATAATCTGGCTTGATATTATAATCAACAAAGTATTTAGCTATACCAAGCACAATTGCCATGCCAATCGCGGAGTCTCCGGTTCCTTGGCACCAAACAGAATCATATAGACAATCAACTATGACAGTTTTACTAGGATCAGTTCCATTAAGTTGTCCAATCACATTATACGAAATTACTGATTTATTGTACCGTTGTTTAACATAAAAATCCACAGTGAAATTTTCAATATCTTGAATAACTCTCCTGCCTGTTGATCCGTTTATGCTTAAACAAGGCGGCATCTTTCCTTCAGGATTAGAACCAGTATTATAAGTATCATAGGTAAAATCATAAACAATTACTCCTTTACAGTGAGGAAAGAATTCATGCAAAATCGATTTTTTGATTTTACTTTTTAAGTAACTCCATGCTACCATTGGAAAAGTTCTTATAGGATAAAAAAATTTTCTTAAGAGTTTGACATCAAGAGGTAGAGATGCATTTGGATTTCGATCTAATACACTCCTACCCTCTTCAATGAAGACATAATCCTTACCTTTCTTGTCATAGGCACGGGCATCAAGCCATTCATAGACCGACTTTGGTTTTTGTTTTATTTTAAGTCCTATGTATGAAAAGTTACACTCTAATTGTGTAGAAAGTAGTTCAGGATCTAACTTTAATGGAGTAATTTGGCAATCAACAGTTTCATTACTGTTACTAGTTTTATTTGTAAGTATCATTTTAAAATCTAATGTTTCATATGCATATGTAAGTCTTGGGTATCTTGGTATATTCTTAATTTGCTCTTTGATTGTAAAAAGACCAAGCTCTGTCAGATTATCATAAAGAATCTTAGCTGCTTTATGTTCTCCTTTTGTCCCAAAGGACCTACCTTTAGCAAGCTCGCCAGCTGATTCATTGTACTCGGTAAATATGATATAACTAAGGTCTCTGGTGATATTATAGATATATTCCAAGTCTAACATACTCTCATTTATTATTGAAACAATTGTTTGGTGCCCTGAATTATTATTTTTAACCTCTGTTTGTATTATGTTGGAGTTTATACTTGGGATAAAAGATGCTCCAATAAAAAGAAGTATTATTCCCAAAATTAAAAATTTTCTAAACAAGGTGTTTTTACCCATATTTATCCCTCTTTTTTATTTATTTATGTTCTATTTACAAAAATATTGTTGTAGATTATATAAAAACTTTATAGTCCAATTCTCCAATTCAATAAAAATATCAGCTATAGAAATCTCGATAAGAAATTTTTTATGCGTGTAGTTTTTAATCCTGTTTTTCTTTCTATAGCGAGTAGCATTTTTAGATCGTCTGCCTCCAAGCTCTTGGTCAATAAAACTGATAGAAGATATATACCATAAAACACTACTAATAATAGAATGATAGACCACAAATTATAGGGTAGAAACCGTTTAGATAAAAAGTAAATTGGAACTATGAATATTATCGAGAGCAATGTTGGTTTTATCAGATTCCAACTAAGGGGCTGGATCTTACTCAATGAATACATTTTCCAGGTTTTGATAACGTTAGTAGATATAAATGCAATTCCTGAAGCAAAAGCAGCACCAATAAAACTATAAGATGGAATTAATAGGGCATTTAGTATTACATTTAAAATAGCGGTAAATAATGTTGAAAACATTATAAATCGAGTTTTACCCAAAACCAATAACGTGGCACCACAAGGTCCTGCAAAATTGCCAGTAATGAATGCTAGAGAAAGAATTCTTAACACATTTGCCGATGGAAGGTAGTTGGGCCCAACTACAACACTTATTATTAACTCAGGAAAAAGAAAGAATATAACAAATATCGGTAAAGTTGATAGGCAGATCCATTTCGTCAAAATCAAATAATTATTTTTCATCTCCCCCAAGAGACCTCTGGCATACAATCCTGAAAAAACAGGTACAAAAGCAATTAACAGAGCTGCCAATGGAAAAGATATGAATGTTGAAAAAGGCTGCCCGACATGATAAAAACCCACATTGGCAGCATCTTTTAAACCACCCAACATCAACGTATCTGTCCAAGAAACTATCATCACAATCATTGTTGTACCTAAGAGCGGAATCGAAAAAATGATTAGTTCTTTTGCAGCTGGGCTAATAATCAATTTTAATGAAGGCATTACAAAAGAAGGCGATTGTCTAATAGTATAAATTACAAGAACAATAAAAACAATAATTCCAGATGCTAAATAAGAATAAAAAACGTAAATAAAGGAGAAATTCAAAAAAATAATTATTGCAACAAATATTAGAAAAAGCGTACTCGCTAAAATAACCTTTAAAACCATTGGTTTTATTTGTTCAAATCCTCTAAAAATGGAAATAATTATCATATTTAACGCAAAAAATGGTAGTGCAATGGCAAATATTTTTAATGGGAGAATCAGCGCAGTTTCATGGAATATGGTTTGAGAAATCCAGTTAGAAGAAATAAATATGATTAAACCTAGTATCATACTAATTAAAAAGCTTAAAAAAACTGAAGTAACAATGAAATCTGGAATTTTATTAAATTCTTTTTTTCCTCTGCTATGAGCAATACTTCGAACAACCCCATCAGTCATTCCCAGAACACTAATAGTCATACAAATGCTAAGAACTGCATACGCTAACGAAAATATTCCTACATCGCTTTCTGTCCAAGTTCTGGCAATGAAAACTGCAACAAGAAGACCAAAAAAATAACTCAATAATTGGCCAATCAGGGCTAACCCTGTCCCTTCAACAAGCTTTTTAAGAGAATCATTGAGAGCATAAGCCTTTGACGGGTTTTTATCAGCGGTCATCTGTAAACCTGAATTTCTAATTTTACGTATATACAGAAGTTTTTTAAAAACTATTACCTACCATCTGTGATTATCTAAAATATCCTCCTGAGTTCATTTATCTCCATACATTCTTAAAACAAGTAGTGGTGTATAACAGTATTTCTAGATGTGAAAGATAAAGAAAAAAAGAAAGATGTGGACTAATTTATAGCCCTAATAGTTGTCTTAGTATTGGAAACGCGTTTGGATAGTTTTCAAAGACTTTCTGTAGGAATTGAAACATTGGTTGACTGACTATATTTTTATTCTTTGTAACAATGATTGTTAATGGTTCTGACCATTCGCCGCTACAATGAGCTACTTCGACATCAACTGCCAGTGCTCGAATTTCATAAGTGCCTTCTTCAGCCCAAGAGTGCAGTACACTAACTTCTGTACCTGATTCTTTTGGTCCAACGACACCGTAGTCTCCATCTCCCCAGTCAAACACGTAGTATAGGTCATAATCATATGGATCGGTCGCAGTTGTTTTGTAAATGTTTGGTATTCCACGTTTTATACTAGTTGAACCAGATGGTTTGGTTGGAGTACTTGGAAGGTCAATTGTTTCGATATCCACAACAGTCGTTGTTATTTCAATTGGCCCATCGTCATAGGTTGTTTCTAATTGCACCCAATAAACTCCTGGTGTATCCCATGTTTCTTCTATATATTCACCTGTTTGATAGGAATCAAATTCTGTAAAAACTCCATCGCCGTCTTTGTCGAGGCTCCATTCATAGCTGATTGGAACTCCTGCTTTGTTGTTGTTTGCATTGAAGTCGACTGCTTCACCAGGTATGCTGTCTGTGTTAACACCGTTTCCAACGATGTTGATTGTCATATCTGGTTGTGAGCCTTCGTAACCACCGATTTTTAAACTGGGATCTCCAAGAAGTACCCACTGTGATAAAGATTTTCCATGCTCCTGAAGAGCCATATCAAATTCCGTGACATAAGTAGTTTGGGTTTGTAAATATGCGTCTCCAAGAAATACTTGACCCTCTTGACCATATTGTTTGAAGAACTCTATGCAGATTCCTGCATCAAGACCACCAGTATTACAATCCTCTCCAATAATACCATAACCAAGCCCTGTATTACCAATACAAGCAATACTGCCTCGTTTAGAAAGTCTGGTAAGCCACCAACTCCAACACTCCGGTGTAGGTATACCATAGGTCCACAAAGCTGGATGTTTAAGTAAACATGTTATAAATGACACATTGAACTGGCTGTTATGACAACCACCAACTACAGTTACAGGATTTTTATATTTATTTGATGCTCTTTCCATTGGGAAATATGGTGCACCCCAGCCCATAAATATAGTAGTAGTTAAGTAACCATTGACATGAGCGTTATTCCTGTTACCAGGTACTCCTGATAAATGATTTCCCCAAGAAAATGGGCTTCCATGTCCTGAGAAGAAAGCAAAGCCATTTCCCTCGCTAAACGCATCATTTACTTCTTCTGGACCGTTAGCCTTTGTAAACTCACCATTGGATGGCCAGAGGATTTTTTCATTAAATTCATCCATATAATAAAGTGCTCCAGGGCCTCCGTTAACAGATTCAGCACCCGTAGTCCACTCTCCTTCATAGTACATCTCTAGACCCTCGACGGTTTGTTCAAATACTTTTACTCCTGCACTATCGTTTATCCACACATGAAGGTCGGTTTCAGCGCCATATGGCTGAGGATCATATGATTTACCTCGGATAAACATAACTCCATCGGTATATTCAATGTTAGCCCAATCTAAAAATTCATTACAATATGCTTCATTTTCACCGGGTCTTTCAAAGGTGTCATTATACCCTAAAGTGTCTCCATTTGAAGGTGAGGTAATTTCAGATATCGGAGGAAATGGATATGTATCAAACTGAAGATGATCATCATGATTAAAGTCTAAATCAGTTGCTTGAGAGTGGTCAACTGTCACATGAATTTCATCAATAGGGCCAGAAATACCATCAGGGTTTGTACTCTGAGCATAAATTATGTATTCTCCGGTATCTAACTCATTTGTATCCCACTGAATATCAAGAGGTACTTGATCCAGAAATCCATCGCCAGAAGCAACAAGCATATCATTAAACCAGGATGGATCAGCAGGACCATCTTCATATTTAATTATCTTATCAATCATACCTCTAAGTTCCCAACCTGCTCTACAAGCAAGTCTTCCAACACTTATATCTGGATAAAAGTCTATATTATATGGACTGTCATAACCTGTATCATTAACATAACCTTCTTTTCCCCAACCGCAAATAATTCCGTCACCATTCGGATCCCAATCCTCAAAAACTCCACCTTCCTTATAGATATCTGCATAGTAAAGATCACAAATAACACCTGGATCATGTACTACACCCTCAGCCAATGGGAATTTTGGATTGTCATAGATATTATTGTATCTTACAGGAACAAGCCAGTCTTTTGAACCCTGGTTTTCATCATCCCTTGGTACTCCATATACAAGCGAATCCAAACCACCTGCAAGTAAGACATATTTAATACCCAAATTCAATCCATATGGATCAATTGCATCATGAATGTATAATTTAATGTCTTCAGGTTTATCAATACCATTATACTCACCGTAAATCTCTTCAGTTGTCTTAAGTATTGTATTTATTGGTGGGTCTAAGTTGTTTTTATGATCAATAAGTGTTTGTAGATCATTAGAAAATTTGTTAGGTGCAATAATAACCATATCAACTCCAGCATTTAATGGGGCTGGATTTGATTCTGGATCCTCATAACTTATTATAATATCAACGCTTTCGGCAACTAATAGTTTACCCTCTGCAGGAATATATCTAACGGGATAGGTTTGTATTGCCACATGTGTCACCAGGTCATTAGCAGCATTTCGTCCACAACCAACATGAGATCTATGCCAAGAAGATGGAAAGAGTTCTTCACTTGAATATGTCGTTTCATCCTTCTCAGGTTCTACTGGAATATTGTTTGAAACAGTTGATAATGGCAAAAATGCAGGACCAGGGCGAATTTCACGCTCAATTTCATACTCTTGCACATTTATTGGTGTTACTTCAACATTAACATTTTTTACTCCAAATGGGAGTTCAACAGATTTAATAACCTTTGGAAGCACAGGTTGACCTGGACTCAGTAAATATGATGAAGTGCCCTCAAGGTTAACCTCAACATAATCGTCATTATATCCTTCTATGATTATTGGTGAAAATGTTAAAGATATAAAATTAGTTATTTCTACAGCTCCGTCACCAAAAGCAGAATAATCGGTTACAGCACTAGCTCCAAGTCCACCTAGGACTAAAATTCCTACTATTAAAAGTGGTACTATTTTTCGTTTCATTTCAATTTCCCCCTTAAATAATTGTACTATGACATATCAAAGTGCAATTTAAATGTTACTATAATCACTATTATATTTAAATGTTATGATAATATTGTAATTTTTAAAAAAATATTGAAAACAAAATTAACTGAAAGAGTAAAACAAAAAAATAAATGATAGGAGTTGAAAATTATTAGCTAGTCTCTTTAGATTCAGATTCCTGACCCGGTTTACTAGGTTTTTCTTCTTTTTCTGTCGGCTCCTCTACTTTTTCTTCACTTGATGCATCTTTAGTGGGTTGTTCAGACTTTTCACTAACTGTTTCTTCTTGAGGCGTCTCATCTGGCTTTTTTACAGCTTCTTTAGGTTTTTCAGCTTCAGGGGTTTCTTGCTTTGTTTCCTCTTTTGGAGTTTCTGACTCAGGAGATGTCTCTTTTTGAGGTTCTTCAGCTGGTGTCTCAGACGTAGGTACTGGGGTTTTATCTTCTGATTCTTCTACTGATGGTTCCAGCACTACCTCGGGTTTTTCTTGTTTTTGTTCTGGTTGCTCAACTGGTGCTTCCTCTGCCTTTCGCGGTTGGGTTTGTTTTAAGCCGCCACCTTTAAACTCAGTGTATCCACATTTACCACAGCTAAAACGATTTTTATGATCTGCAAGAAATACTGCAGGTCCACATTTAGGACAATGTCTGCGAATACGGTTTATCTTATCGCCTTCCACTTTAAAAAATTCAATTTTTTTCATGACTATTCCTTCTTTTCTTTAGCAGGTTGCTCAGACTTTTCACTAACTGTTTCTTCTTGAGGTTTCTCATCTGGCTTTTTTACAGCTTCTTTAGGTTTTTCAGCCTCAGGGGTTTCTTGCTTTGTTTCCTCTTTTGGAGTTTCTGACTCAGAAGGTGTCTCCTTTTGAGGTTCTTCAGCGCCCTCTTCCTTTGGTGGTTCCTCAGTTGTTTCAGGTTTTTCAACTGGTTGGTCTTTTGGTTCTGCAGACATTTCTGGTTTCTCTGCTGGTTCTTCAACCGTTTGTTCCTCTTTTACTTCCTCAGTTGAGTCCATTGGTTTTTCTTCAGTTGCTTTCTCCTCAGCGCCCTTAACAGTTGGTGCTGTAGCAGGTTTCTCATCTGCCTTAGTCTTTTTTTCTTTCGCGTCTATTAACTTATTTCGTTTGAGAAGGTAATCTCGCTCAAGATTCTTTGACTTCTCTGAAGATGAATAAACCTTTGCATAGCACGAAATCTCCTGAATGCCAAAACTTGAGTGAACAGTATTAACAATAATATTTTCTTTTTTAACATTAAGCTTATCGGCAAGTTCACTACGAATAATCTCACGGTTAGGTGTTCCTTCACCCTCATGTTTAATAGTAAAATAAATTTCAGTTCTATTTAACAGGGGATTATTTTTCTTTGAATCAATTTCAATTTCCATAATTTTCACATCTTATCCAATATTTCTTTTACCAATTGTTTATTTTTAGGAGTTGGTTTAACAACCAAGACCCCCCTATCTGGCAGACCATATATTATAGTTACGTCTGAAGGAGCCATATAAATAGCAGCAAGCGAAGCAAGATCTTCTTCACCTTCAATTTCTATACGAAGAGAACCATTTTCCAAGTTTTCATATGCCAATTCGATAACATTCCAAAGATCATCAGAGATAGTTGCAGGAGGATTTTGTACAACAATACATTTTTTGCCATAAGATTTTATCATATCTTTAATCTCAGAGGAACATACCCCCCTTCTTGTTTTATAATCAACAATACAAAAAACTGGTTCAATTTCATGTTTTAAAAGTGTATAAGTAACCAAGTCACCTACAGAAACAATATACTTCTCGTTTCGTAGCAACTTTAAAAGTTCTTTATCATCTACAAGTTGCCCGATTGGCTCTTTTAAAAGATCTCTTAAATTATCTGGTAAAACACGCATAACACTACATTACTTTCAAGGCATATTTGCCAGGTTTTGTGATATTCATTTTTTGAGCAATCTGAGAACTATCAGGATCGTGAATAATCACATAACCACGCCATCTTTTAGAAGTAGGAAGTGAACAATTAGGACAAATATCACTTTCTGTTAGCACATGACAGGTTTTGCAAGCCCTAACAGTCTTCATCTCTTACCTCTCCTTTTTTTCTTCTTCTTTTCCACTTTTTCTTTTTCTTCTTTCTTTTTTTCCGCCTCAATTGGTGCATAAATCCACTCATATGCACCAAGAGCAGGTTGTCTCATTGTAAGCCCAATTTTACTTTCTCTAGAGGATAATTCATTAAGACTAACTGCAACTACTCTTGCTCTAACAGGATCCCCCGTTTTTAACATTAATTTCTTCTCTTTACCTGTTATCACTTCATTTTCCGCATCAACTTCAACATAATCATTCATTATTTGACTCATATGTACTAGTGCATCAAGTGGGCCAATATGACAAAACGCACCAAACTCAACAATCTCACACACAACTGCATTAAGGACTTCTTGCAATTCAGGTCTAAACGTCAATGCATCAAAGGCTACTTTTTGATACATTGCACCATCACCATGGATAACAATACCATCACCAACAGGTTCAATATTATCAACAACAACAATTATACCATGTTGCTTTCTCATGGTACCCTCAAAAGTCCTCTGTACGATCTCAGTAACAACCTGGTCAAGATCCTTGTTAAATTTATCTGGGGATATTCGAACTGTGTCTTTAAATCTTACTCGATAATACATATTAAATCACTACTCTAAACTATAAATAGTTGCCTTGAAATATATTTACTCCTTATATGCTTTTTGAATGCCAATCTTATTAAGTTAAAGCAATAATTAATGGCAAAAATACTAATGAAACAATCGACATCAGCTTAATCAAAATGTTAAGAGACGGGCCAGAGGTATCCTTACAAGGATCACCAACAGTATCACCAATTATCGTTGCCTTATGTGCATCAGAACCTTTTCCTCCAAGATTACCGGATTCAATGTATTTTTTGGCATTGTCCCATGCACCACCAGCATTAGCAAGAAATACCGCTAGTAAGAAACCAGTAACAATAGAACCAACTAATAATCCACCCAACCCCTCAGGTCCAAGAATTAAACCAATAACAACTGGTGTAATAACCGCAAGTAAACTTGGTAAAATCATTTCTTTAAGTGCCTGATTAGTACTAATTTTAACACAACGAGCGTAATCAGGTTTATTTTTATCAGATTTTAATAGGCCAAATTCTTTAAATTGATGTCTTACTTCCTCAACCATTGCATAAGCAGCCCGGCCTACAGCACCCATAGTTAAAGCAGTAAAAACAAATGGCAGCATCCCCCCTATAAAAATACCTGAGATGAGATATGGATCAGATAATGATAATTCAAGGGTTTTTCCCATTAACGTCTCTGCTGTTACAATATATGTAAATATAAGTGCTAAAGATGTAATAGCAGCTGAGCCGATTGCAAAACCTTTGCCCATAGCAGCTGTTGTGTTACCAACCGCATCAAGCTGTTCAGTTCTTTCCCTTACTTTACTCCCCATTCCAGCCATTTCAGATATGCCTTGTGCATTATCTGCAACTGGGCCATAACAATCCGTTGCAAGACTAACACCAAGAATACTTAGCATCCCAACAGCTGAAATTGCCACTCCATAAAAACCAGCAAAATAGTGAGCGCAAATCATTGCTACAACAACTGCAATTATTGGTATTATTGTACTAATCATGCCAGTCATTAAACCCTGAATGATAACAGTTGCAGGGCCAGTTTTCGAAGCTTCTGCAATACTTTGAGCAGGTTTTCGTTTCTCAGAGGTATAATACTCGGTACTAAGACCAATAATTACTCCTGCAATAAGACCACTCAGCATTGCAAAAAAAGGTTCAAATCTATCAAAAACATAATAGGTTAGAACTACTCCTAACACAGCTGTCAGTCCTGTGGCAATAAACAATGAGTTTCTAAGAACCCCATAAACATTTTTACCTTTTCCAAAAACAACAATCATTGTTCCTACAATTGAAGCAAATATGCCCATACCTGCAATAATCAATGGAAAATATACTGCATTTTCACCAAAATTAATTGGCGAGAAACCTGTAATACCGCTACCTGCAACAGCAATAACTGCAAGTGCCATTGTTGCAATAATTGAGTCAACATATGACTCAAAGAGATCAGCACCCATTCCAGCAACATCCCCAACATTGTCACCAACCTGGTCAGCGATAACAGCTGGGTTTCTTGGATCATCTTCAGGAATTCCTGCCTCAACTTTTCCGACAAGATCTGCACCGACATCAGCGGATTTTGTATAAATTCCGCCACCAACACGGGCAAAAAGTGCAATTGACGATGCCCCAAAACCAAAACCAAACAAAATAGTTGGATCTTTAAAGATAAAATATAATGCAAATACTCCTAGAACTCCAAGTCCAACAACACACATACCCATCACAGCCCCACTGGAAAATGCTATGGATAGGCCCTTGCTCATAGTTTTCTTTGTTCCTTCAGCAGTTCTTGCATTTGCCATTGTTGCCACTCGCATTCCAATATTTCCAGCAACAGCCGAAAATATTGCTCCAATAACAAATGCTACTGCTAAACCCTGCTCCATTCCACTACCTGGTATAAATGATGCTGCAAAGAGAAGTGCTGCAACAATTACAACAAATAAAACTAAAACTCTATATTCACTTTTCAAAAATGCCATGGATCCCTCTCGTATGGCATTACTAAGTTCTTGCATTTTTTCGTTTCCAGGGCTTTGTCTTTTTACACTGAAAAACAAAAAGATTGCAAAAAGTAAAGCAACAAAACCTCCAACTGGTGCAATAAGCACTATATCGATATTCATTAATACCCCTCACTCGGTTGTTTGCTGAATCAATAATAGTTATTTAACAGTTATGTTTTGAATAAATAAATTTTTTGAAAATATTTAAATAAACCAATGCCATCATACGATTAACATCTGTTAATTAAAACGGGGGTTTTATTTTGACAATAGGTGTAAAGATAACTATATAAAATATAAATACAATTATATATAAAGTTGTAATATCTGTAAAGCGATATTCTAGTTATGCATTAAAAAAATAGGAAAAAATCAACATGTTAAGACGTCTTGGTAATATCATTGAAAAAAGACCATGGCTGGTTATTGGTTTTATTTTGTTGATAACAATAGGTTTTTCAATTTTAATTCCAGGTTTAGAGATGAAAACGGATTTTAAGGATTTTATGCCCGAAGATGAAGTTGTTGAAACATACTGGAAAGTTGTCGAAACCTTTGGCCAAAGCCAAGTAATGTTGTTTTTATATATTGAAAAATTACAATCTGAAAGTACAATAACAGCCGATGCATTAAGAGAAATACAACACATAGAAAAAGAATTGCTCAAACTCGATGTGGTTGATTCAGCAATCAGTATTACTACGATCATTGATCAAATCTGTTTTCTTGAATTTGGAGATACAATGGAAAACTGTACTGATGATCAACTCATTACAGTAGTCGATGATATTTTATCTGACGATTTACCAAAATCAATCCAAATTTTTGATAAAGATGATCCAAACGAAGAAGTTGATTTTAATAGATATCCAAAAATTTCAAAGGGAAAATCAATTGATGAAGTTGATATAAAAAATTGTTTTATTGCTTACAATAATGAGTCCTTCACATTTACTTTTGAAGTATATGATCTAGCTGCCTTTGAATCAAAAATTAAATCGCCAATACCCTTTATAAACGTTGTAGAATGGCATCTTGATTTTGAAAATTTAATACGACCTGATCCTCAACTTGATATCGATTACAGAATATCAGCACATATCGAGCCGAAACACTCGCTATGGGAAATTGGAAAAGGCCCACTGCAAAATCTAAAAACAATATTTGAAAACATAAAAAATAAGGAGCTTTTTAATTCATATAAAAAAGAAGCATATCTTTGGATTAAAGTACCAGAAATGCCAATGTATTTTCCAATTTCATTGGAATCTGCTGATATCAATTTCGATACGCAAAAAAATCTGATTAATATTGAGGTTTCAAGAGATGAATTAGGCAAATACGGTGTCGCCTTACAATATGGATTTATGAAACTCCCTGCAAAACTTACAAATTTTAAAGCAGGAACAAGGTATTATCAAAGTCCAATCGGTAAACTTCCATGGCTAAGAGTTTCAGCAAACACAAGCTTTATTTTTGACACTCTTGACAAAATAATAAATAGACCAATATTAGGAAACATTGCTAACAAATTGCTAAATAAATTTGCTAATTTTTCATATGAAGATTTTGACGAACTTTTTGAAAATACAGATGAGTTTATTTCTCTTCCAGATCAAATCGCATTAAAAGATATGGAGGAATCCTGGGTAATTTCTGATGTTTCTCCAGATAGTGGGATTTCGGAAAAATTACTATTTGTTAAAACAAACCTATTTGATGAATTAAGGGTAAATATTCTTGGCGTTATTTCAAATGATTATGAAAAAACGAAAAAACCATTAGCAACCATAATGATTCTTAATTTAAATATAAGTTGGGATTATGACTCACAAGTATCAACAAGTGAGTTTTTAATAGAAAAAATTGAGGAAGTCGATTCTCGTAATAACTATGTGTCTGTTGAAGTTACAGGGGATACTGTCATTTCACTTCAGATGAACGAAGCTACAATGGAAGCAAACACGATTATTGTGCCAATGATATTTATAATGATAATTGCTGTCCTTTTTATATCATTTAGAAGAGCATCTTACGTAATATTACCTTTACTCGCTCTTGTTGTTTCAACAATTTGGATTTTTGGAGTAATGGTGTTACTAGATCTTACCTTTACAACAATGTCTATAGCTATCATCCCATTAGTACTGGGTTTAGGTGTTGATTATTCTGTACATCTGTCACATCATTATAGATTAGAACTATCGAAAGGTAAGACTCCAGCTGAAGCTATCAAGAAATCTGTTTTTGAAATTGGAACTGCAATGTTTCTTGCTATGATTACAACAGTAATTGCCTTTCTGTCATTTTTAAGTGCAACTATACCACCATTAAGAGATCTAGGATTACTTCTTGCCTTAGGTATTTTTTTCACCTTTATTACAGCAATAACTTTGCAAGCGTCAGTACGTTATGTTATTGACAGGAAAAAGAGAAGGTTCTCTAAATTAATAAAAAAATCATTTAAATTAAATGTTCTCATGGGTAGACTTGCTAGAGTTATATTAAATCATCAAAAAAAGATACTAGCAGCTATAATTATTATTACTATTGTTGCAGGAGTTGGAGCGACACAAATAAAAACAGGTTTTGATCTGTATTCCTTTTTACCTGAAGATAATCCTGCAATGGATGTTTTTGGAAAAATTGAGGAAGGATTTCCATTTATTGGTCAAATTCAAGAATACATCTTTCTCGAAGGTGATGTTGCAGATGTAAAAGCCTTGGATGGCATTAGGAAAACCCATTATAATTTAGAAGACGATTCTTTTGTAGCAAAAAATTCCGATGGATCTGCAAATGCCCAAAGTATCTATACAATCATTTATCAAGCAGTAGGTAACAATGAATCAATGATTGAAGAATTTAGTTTGGATGAAACAACAAAACTACCAAAAACCGATGAAGATGTAAAGAGATTATACGGTTACCTTTGGAATAGCTTTGAATATGGCATTCAAACCCGATTATATATTCATAAAACAGATGCCGGTAGATATGATGCAGCTGTAATTAGAGTTTATATTAATATTGCTTCATCTAGCCATCAAAAAGGTAATTTAGAAAACGATCTGGAAATATTAAGTGATGAATTCCACAAGGATCTAGAAGATTATGGGGATGTTAAAGCAATTGCTACAGGTCAATGGATTATAACTCATAAAATTACCTCAGAACTTACTGATAGCCAATTACTATCAACTACTATTTCATTGATATTAGCTACCGTAGTATTAGTTATTGCATACAGAAGACTAACACTAGGATTTATCGTAATAATTCCTGTATTAATTTCCATTGTTTGGATTCTTGGAACAATGTACTTTATTGGTTACAATCTAGATGTTTTAACGATTACAGTTACTAGCCTAACGATAGGAATTGGAATTGACTATGCAATTCATGCAACAGAGAGGTTTAAATTAGTTGCAGATAAAACAGGAGATATAACAGCAGCTCTTTGTGAAACTATTGAAAAAACTGGTGGTGCTTTACTTATAGCAGCATTGACAACAATTCTTGGATTTGGTATGCTTATCTTCGCACCTATTCCACCTCAGGCTCAATTTGGTGTGATAATGGTAATGACAATAGCGTTTTCATTGATTACATCTCTATCAATTTTGCCATTAATACTTGTTAGATGGGCAAAATGGAGTAAGAAGAAAAAGGGATATATTATTTCTCCAAAGCCTGCTGATAAAGAGTATGTTAATGAAGTATTAAATAACAAAAAAAGCGAAGATTAGAATTTTTTAACTAACATACAAAATATTTATTTATTATATCTAGATACGGGTTACTTATCTATGAGGTTTTGATATGTCTAATAACTTAGTTAGTGAATTAAAATCAAAAGGTAAGAAAAAACAGAAATTTATAAAATCTATTGATGGTAATACTGCTGCAGCTCATGTTGCTTATGCTTTTAGTGATGTATCTGCAATTTATCCAATTACACCATCATCTTCTATGGGGGAAGTTGTAGATGAATGGTCTGCACAAGGTAGAAAGAATATTTTTGGCCAAACATTAAAAGTACAAGAGATGCAATCTGAAGGTGGTGCTGCAGGAGCTGTTCATGGTGCCCTTAGCACTGGTGCTTTTTGTTCAACTTATACTGCATCACAAGGACTTTTACTTATGCTTCCAAATATGTATAAGATTTCTGGAGAGCTTATGCCTGCTGTTTTTCATGTTTCTGCTCGTGCGATTGCTGGCCAGGCACTATCAATCTTTGGTGATCATCAAGATGTTATGGCGGCTAGGGCAACAGGTTTTGCTATGCTTGCATCTGGTTCTATCCAAGAAATCATGGATTTAGCACTTGTTGCTCATCTTGCTACAATACGCGCTAGTATTCCTTTTATTCATTTCTTTGATGGATTCAGAAGTTCACATGAAATTCAAAAGATAGAGATGTTAAATTATGATGACATTCCACCACTTGTTGACTGGAATGGCATTAAAAAACATAGAGAAAGAGCCTTAAATCCTGAAAAACCACATCTCAGAGGCACTGCACAAAATCCTGATATTTATTTCCAGGTAAATGAAGCTGCAAACAAATTCTATCAAGTTGTTCCAAAAATCGTTGAAGAAGAGATGGAAAAAATTAGTAAACTCACGGGAAGATTTTACCATCTTTTTGATTATGTTGGTGCTCCAGATGCAGAATATATAATAATTATGATGGGGTCTGGCGCAGAAGCTGCAGAAGAAACTGTTGAATATTTAAATAAAAAAGGTGAAAAAGTTGGTCTTGTTAAAGTAAGGTTATATCGTCCTTTTTCAGCAGAGCATTTCTTAAAAGTTGTTCCAAAGACTGTTAAACGTATAGCAATCCTTGACAGAACAAAAGAGAACGGTTCATTTGGCGAACCATTATATCTTGATGTATCTGCAGTTTATCAAAACGCACATAGGGACATGGTCATTGTTGGCGGGCGATATGGTCTAGGTTCAAAAGATTTTACTCCGTCTATGACCAAAGCAGTTTTTGACAATCTTAGAATGAATGAACCCAAAAACAATTTCACAGTTGGAATAATTGATGATGTCACATTTACTTCTATTCCTATCCGCGAAGAAATTGATGCAACGCCAGAAGGTCTCGTGCAATGTAAATTCTGGGGTCTAGGTGGAGATGGAACAGTTGGTGCTAATAAAGATGCAATAAAAATAATCGGTGACAACACAGATTTGTATGCGCAAGGGTACTTTGCATATGATTCAAAGAAATCTGGTGGAGTAACTATTTCCCACCTTAGATTTGGCAAGGTCCCAATAAAATCAACATATCTAATACAAAGCGCTGATTATATCGCATGTCATAATCTTTCTTATATTGACAAATACCAATTACTTGAAGGAATAAAAGAAGGTGGTATTTTTGTTCTTAATGCCTCTTGGAATCTTGAAGAGATGGAGCAGCACCTACCTAATTCATTAAAACGGACTATTGCTGAAAAGAAACTCAAGTTTTATGTAATTGATGCAGGGAAAATTGCTGAAGAAGCAGGCCTTGGTAGTCGTATCAATATGGTCATGCAGACAACATTTTTCAAACTTGCTAATGTTCTTCCAGTTGATGATGCAATAATTTATTTAAAAGATGCAATTGAAAAAACCTATGGTAAAAAAGGAAGAGATATTGTTGAGATGAACTGGAAAGCAGTTGATGCATCTCTTGATAAAATTGAAGAAATAACATATCCTGACTCATGGGCACAACTAACACCTGAAACACCACCGGAGAAAGATGAACCTGATTTTGTAAAAAATGTTATGAGACCTATGCTTGCACAGCAGGGCGACAAGCTTCCAGTGAGCAAGTTTACACCTGCAGGTATCTTTCCAATGGGTACTACTAAATATGAAAAGAGGGGAGTTGCAATTAATGTTCCAGAGTGGCAAATTGATAATTGTATCCAGTGTAATCAATGTGCCATGGTTTGTCCTCATGCAGCAATTAGACCAGTGCTTGCTACAGATGAAGAACTTAAAAATGCCCCTGAGGGTTTTATTGCAAAAAAAGCGGTTGGCAGAGGTGTTGAGGAATTGTCATTCAGGATACAGGTTTACCCTGAGGATTGTGTTGGCTGTGGCAACTGCGCTGATATCTGTCCATCGAAAGAAAAAGCACTTATTATGAAACATTTTGATACGCAACAAGGTCAAGTTCCTTTGCAGCGATATGCTGAGAATATACCCATACGCTCTGGAGATTTCGATAAATTCTCAGTTAAAGGCTCTCAATTTCAAAAACCATTACTTGAATTTTCGGGAGCATGCGGTGGATGTGGAGAGACACCTTATCTTAAACTTGTATCACAATTATTTGGAGATAGAATGATTATTGCTAATGCTACTGGTTGCTCATCCATATGGGGCGGATCTGCACCTTCAGTTCCATTTACAGTAAACAAAGATGGCCATGGTCCTGCTTGGGCAAACTCATTATTTGAGGATAACGCAGAGTACGGTTTTGGCATGGTTCTTGCGACAATTCAGCGTCGAGCAAAACTTGCTGATCTTATTATAGAGGCAAAAGAAAAAGTATCAGGTGAACTTAAAGAAGCTTTCGAAAGCTGGCTTGAAAACAAAGACAATGCAGAGGGGGCAAAAGAATATGGAAACAAGATAAAATCATTACTTAAAAATAATCACAGCGATGACCTTTTAAATCAAATCTGGGAGTCAAAAACATTACTTACAAAGAATTCTATATGGTCAGTTGGCGGAGATGGATGGGCCTATGACATTGGCTATGGTGGTCTAGATCATGTCATTGCAATGGGTGAAGACATCAACATCCTGGTTTTTGATACAGAGGTTTATTCAAATACTGGTGGTCAATCATCCAAGGCTACACCAATTGGCTCGGTTGCAAAGTTTGCTGCATCTGGTAAAAAAACAAAGAAGAAAGATCTTGGAATTATGGCAATGACCTATGGTTATGTCTATGTTACATCAGTTGCAATGGGCGCAAACAAGAATCAACTAATCAAGGCTCTAAAAGAAGCAGAATCATACCCAGGTCCTTCACTTATTATCGCGTATGCACCTTGCATTAATCATGGAATTAAAGCAGGCATGAGCAAATCACAAAATGAAGAAAAACTAGCAGTTGAATCTGGTTACTGGCCATTGTACAGGTATGATCCACGTCTTGTTGATGAAGGAAAGAATCCCTTTCAACTTGATTACAAAGAACCAAATGGGACACTTCATGATTTCATTATGGGTGAGGTAAGATACAACACACTTACTCGCTCTTTCCCAGAGGAAGCCAAGAGGTTACATAAAAAATTAAAAGAGAATGTTAATGAACGGTACAAGAAATACAAAGCTATGGCAGACAGATAGTAATATCTGTCTAACATAAATATTTCTTGATAAAATCTACCATTATTAAAAATATAAGCAAAAAGAAGTTGAGGAAAGAATAAAGGGCTACTTCTCCCCAAGACGTGGTTTTATAGCTTCTACCGTTTTTATGTCTAGACGCTCTGAACCTTGGTGAGATTCAATAGCTATAAACCCTGCTTTATGGTCGATATCTGTAATCAACCCAAAAACAACATGGGCTTTATCTTCATCTGGTTTTTTAGTAACTATTTTACAGTATTTACCTACCAATCTATCTAAACTATTTTTTTTCATTTTATTCCCTTCTAAAATATACTAGATGGACTGCCCTCATTCTTTTCTTTTATTTCTTTGTAATAGGTTTATATAATAAAGCCAATTATCAGCACTGTTATCTATTTTTCTTTTTGTCCCCATCATCTAATCGTGATAATATTTGTCAATGTCACTATATAAATCCATCGTGCCAAAATGTCAAAATGGAAAAACATGTCTTGATAACCATATTTCTGTCTGGGAAAAAAGTGACAACTAAGAAATTACTAAACCCATTTTTTACTAAGTTTTAATGCTTTAATATAACGAGTTAGAAAAAAGAGAAGCCTGGAAAAAATAATTTTTGGGATGGGATGTGCCCTAAAATAACTCTTGTCCAGACTCCCCCAGACCTAAATAGAGTTTTTTCTATTTAAAAATATGTGTTTTATTTAGCAATAATTTGCTTCACAGATTGTAAATATAATTAAAAATGTTACAAACTCGATTAATTATGGTAGTTTTTAATACTCAAAATTAATACCATATATATTGGTGCACTTATTTGTTTAAAAGGGCAGAGAAGATAGGAGATATCATAAATAAATCAAAAGAAGTTCATATTGTAACCCATATCGATGCAGATGGAATTACAGCTGGATCTATAGCGTACCAAACATTAAATCGTCTGGGTAAAGAGTATTCAATAGAGTTTATTAAACAGTTAGATAAAGAAATCTTGGAGCGTTTAAAAAATGAGAACCATGAGCTTGTCTGGTTCACTGATCTTGGAAGTAGTGCTAGCACCGATTGCCCTGAGATTAATAAAATAATCACCGATCACCATGCATGTCCAGATAATTCTAATCTTCCTTTTCATTTAAACCCACATTTATTTGGCCTTGACGGGGGTTTAGAACTAAGTGGAGCTGGTACAACATATCTTGTATCAAAGATAATTGATAAAAAAAACAAGGATCTGTCATCTCTTGCTATTGTCGGAGCCTGTGGTGATTTGCAGGATCGAAGATTTTGTAAACTTACAGGAGTAAATAGAGATATCTTAAGCGATGGAGAAGAAATTGGCGTTGTTCATTCAAAAATTGACATTCGTTATTTTGGTAGAGAAACACGACCGGTTTACAAGTTGTTACAATATTCAAGTGATCCAATAATCCCTGGCCTAGCTGGACGAGAATCAGCCTGTATTTCTTTTTTACAAGAAACTGGAATAAAGATGCAAGATGGTGATAATTGGAGAAAATGGATAGATTTAAGTAAAGATGAGAGACGGCTTATAATTTCAAATATTGCACAGTTACTTCTCAATAAAGGCTTTGGGTATAGATCAACAAGTAGAATAATTGGAGAAGTATATATTCTAAACCAAGAAAAAGAAGGTACAGAAGTTCATGATGCAAAAGAATTTGCAACTCTTTTAAATGCAACAGCCAGATACGGAAAATTCGAGGTAGGACTCAAAGTATGCCTTGGCGATAGAGATAAATGGATAAAAAAAGCAAGAAATCTTTTGTTAGGACATAGGCATAATCTTGTTGAAGGATTACAATTTGCCAAAGAAGAAGGAATTACAAAAAGAGATTACCTGCAGTTTTTCCATGCCGGTAATGGCATACGGGATACAATTATTGGAATTGTAGCTAATATGTTACTTAATTCTAGAGAAGTAAGCAATGATTTACCACTTGTAGGATTTGCAGATAAAGGAGACGGAGAAGTCAAGGCTAGCGCTCGTAGCACAGAAGAACTCGTTGAAAAAGGTCTGGATCTATCCTTGGCGATGAAAAAAGCAGCTGGAGCTCTTAATGGTGTAGGTGGAGGTCATAACATTGCTGCTGGTGCTACAATTCCTAAAGGAAAAGAAGAAGATTTTTTAGAAATATTAGAAAGAGAGATAAAAACTCAGCTCTCTTATTAAGATGTTTTATAGACTTTTTCTATTGTAACTTCAAAATTGAGTATTTCACCGGCAAGATCACTATAACTCAGTTTGAAATCACTGTCTATCGCTCGTACATATAAGAATAACTGTTCCTCAAGAAGTTCGCCTGGAAATGGATCCATTGTAATGTTTTGTGTTTCATTTCTCTGAATTGTAATAGTCCTATCGAATTCTTTGTATGTCTTCTCTCCTATTGAATCAGTAATTGATGTGTTAATTTTATCAGCCGTTATATTCTCAACTATATATATTGTATCAGTATAATCAGCTCCTGTAAAAACACTTTCCAAAATCTCCGAACTGATCTCAGGAGTACAGGTGATAACGATAATGTCTTCAGTCAAAGTAGTTACACTACTCATATTTTCTGGATATGTGGTTTGTGTCCCCGTTGTTACATTAACTTCGCTCCATGTGAAATTCTCATTAAGCTCTGTTGTTGGCGTTGTATACATCCATAGTAATGTTTCATTTATCTTAGTAACTGCTGAAGAGTTTTTCCAAAAAACATAAGAAGTTTCGATTATCTCTCCAATATCATGCCAATCTTCTCTTAAAGTATATAGTGTTGTTATTCCAGGTCCATAATATGCTACATAATCAGATGGCATGGGTACATCTTCTTGGATTTCTATGACTTTTAACACATAGGTTATATCAAGATCAGGTATTAGAGGTGTAAGATCAATTATGTCACCAACCTTAGGTTTAACACCATACGCCTTCTCAGGAGGTATAGGGCCAATAGATGATGTTTCACCTTCTTCCAATCCAACAAGACCTTCCATAAAACCTTCTATCATTCCTGAACTGTAAGTTTCATATCCCTCAGGTGGAGTTTCGGTCATATTGAGACTGACAAATATATTTAAAGGAGTCCCATCAGTTTTATTTTCCACATCAGAATACGATGAATCAAAGACTGTACCATTAACAAATTTTCCAATATAATTTACATCGACACAATCACCAAGTTCAATAGCTCCTTCTGTTACTTTGTTGTTATCATCATCAACCAGATTTTTAAAGACATCTTGGGTAGTTAATATATATGCTGACAATGCACCGACTATGATAACTACTAGTATAATTACAGCTAATTTTTCTTTTTGCATGACAGAGTTGAATAAAACCACCATATATTAAGCTAACCCTACTTTTTTATAAAAAACATGCTCGATAATAATTCTTACAAACTTAGCAGCTAGTAATGCCGTTTGACCTTTGTCATAAGGTGGGCAGACTTCTACAACATCAAATCCAATAAGCTGCGGAGAAAAACATTCTATACATTCCAAAACATCAAAAGATGTCAAACCAAAAGGTTCAGGTGTACTTGTACCAGGTACATATGCTGGGTCTATAACATCAATATCTAGTGTTAGATATATACTTTTGTTTTTAAGTATTGCTTTTGTTTTATCTATCGCTTTTTTTATACCAAATTTTTTAATATCAAAAGCGTCAATGTAGAACAGATTTTGTTTTTTAGCATCTTCAAATTCTTCTTTTTCTGCAGATCTGATACCAACCACTGCAATATTTTTTATATCGATATGATCGGCAATGCGCCTTATTACACATGAATGATTATATGGTTCATTTTCATATTGTTGTCTGAAATCTATATGTGCATCAAGTGATAATACTGCAATATCTTTAGGAAAAGCTTGAACAATTCCAGGCGTTATAGAGTGTTCACCACCAATAGCGATTGGAAATTTGTTTTTTGATAGTAGCATTGATGTAAACTCTTTAACTTTTTTTACCATTTCATGAGGACTATCATTTTTTACATCAATATCTCCATAATCATGAAAATTAATGTCTCTTAGATCATTACTAGTTTTCAAATTGAAAGTTTCAAAATTCCAACTAGCCTGCCTTATTTCCATAGGTGCATTACTAGCACCCATTCTAAAAGAAGATGTCTTGTCGTATGGAACACCAAATATGACAAATTCTGCTTCACCAAAACTTGATTCAGCGTCTGCAAAATAATCTGAAAAATTCATATGAATCTAAAACATATTACGAAATAAATTTATGCTCTTGTAATTTTCTTTCTACCAAGTGCCTCTAAGTAACTTATTTCCTTTCCAGGTTCCAGTTTACCTTTAAACTCATCGGGAATCGGCATCTCAAAAGTTTCATATGTTTCCAAATCCATGAGTTGAACGTTTTCACCCGCGAGGGCTAATATCTGCGCATTTCGTTTGTCAATCATGGGAACATGTACTTTGTGTTTAACAGGATGAACAACACTTCTTTTTTGCCTATCAAAAATACCAATTGCTTCTATTCTTGCCTTTGATTCACCATGTTTCCCTGGTTTGGATGTAGAAATGCTCATAATTTTACATGGCTCTTCATCGACAATCATATATCGATTTACTCTCAATGTTCTAACCTCAGCTAACTGTTTCATATTTTATTCCTCTGGTACTTTATACACAACATCGTGCTCTCTTACCCGATCTTTAACCTTAATACCAACATCATCACCAGATTTAACTGATTGGATAGGAGTTCTATCAATCTCCATGCTCTCAATTTTTTGCTTAAAATCTGTAGTTGCACCGACAATGTGGATGGTATCCCCCACTTTAAGTTCGCCATTTGTTATCTTTATAGCCGCTACACTAACACTCGTGAAGAAATGCTCTATTACACCAATTTTCTCTTCAACCATATTTGGGTCACCGACAACTAATATAATAAGAAGTACTTAAAGTGTCTTGCTTTTACCCTTCACTAACTATTTCATAAATTGCTTTTTTACCATGTTTTACACAGATAAACGCTTCCCATTTTGAATCCCATGTCATAGGGTTTCCACACGCAGGACATGCTAAACTATCAATTACTTCTCTATGTTGTTTTGTGCGTGTTTTAATAACTTCTGCTTTCATTTTTTTTGTTGCATCAAGTGAATCCATTACGTATACATTTCCATCAGGCGGTAAAAAGGGAGTATTATCCTGTATCATCCTTTTTTTACGATATGCTTTCATTTGCTGCTTGTATTTTTCCATCATTGTTTGTCTTCGGCCCATGATATCGACCATTTATTTTTGAACCTGAATAAGACTATTCTTTTATAACTTCTTTCATTATACAGGAAACCAGATGAAATTGGAAGAACTTCCTTTGAATAAGGAAATAATCGAGGTGCTCAAAGAGCATGAGATAACTAAGCTTTATCCTCCACAAGAAGAGGCATTACCTTATGTGCTAAAAGGGGAAAACATGGTGCTTTCTATTCCTACGGCTAGTGGTAAAAGCCTCGTAGCATATTTAGCAATCGTACATAGATTGATACAAGATGGAGGGAAAGCACTTTATGTTGTTCCTTTAAAGGCTCTTGCTCGAGAAAAATATGAAGAGCTTAAACTTTTTGAAAAACTTGGTTTAAAAGTTGGCATTTCTACAGGAGATCTTGATGATTCAAATCCAAGACTTGCAAGGTTTGATATCATTGTTTGTACTTCTGAGAAAGCAGACTCTTTACTTCGCCATAAGATTACTTGGGTTGATAAGGTTAAGGTCCTTGTAATCGATGAGGTTCATTTAATTCATGATCCTAATCGTGGACCCACCTTGGAAGTAATTATATCTCGTTTCAAAGCACTTAATCCAAAAACACAGGTAGTCGCGCTCTCTGCGACAATTAAAAATGCAACGGAGTTATCTATTTGGTTAGACGGTAAGTTAATTCAGTCTGATTGGCGTCCAGTTCCACTAAGAGAAGGAGTATGTTTTAAAAATGAAGTTAAATATGACGACGGTAAAATCGAAAATATCGATGGTACTGAAAAAAAATCTTTAGAAAGACTAGTTGAAAATTCCATTGTAAATGGTGGTCAGGTTCTTGTTTTTGTTAATACACGTAGATCAACAGTTTCGGTGGCAAATAAGTTAGCTATAGTAATTGAGAAAAACATATCAAAAAGAGATAAGAAGAATTTGGAAAAACTAATGGACTTGATTAAAAAAGAACTACCTGAGCTTACCTCTGTTGATAAGAAATTGTTTTCTTGTTTGGAAAAGGGTGTGGCTTTTCATAATGCAGGTCTTTCTAGTTCTCAGCGTAGTGTTGTTGAACGAGGTTTTAAGGATCGTATTATTAAGTGTATTGTAGCAACACCTACACTTGCTGCTGGTGTTAATATACCTGCTCAGCGTGTTGTTATTAGGGACCTCTGGCGCTATGATCCTAATTTTGGTATGCATCCAATTCCAATTTTTGAGTATAAGCAACAGGCAGGTAGAGCTGGAAGACCAAGGTACGATAAATTTGGAGATGCAATTACTATTGCAAAGAATGAGGAACAAAAGGAAGAAATTTTTAATAACTATATTTTAAGTGATATTGAGCCTATTTTTTCTAAACTTGGCAGTCAATCTGCACTGAGAATGCATCTGTTGTCTGCAATTGCGACTAATTTTGTAGATAGTATTGATGGCATCTACAAGTTTATTGATAGTACTTTTTATGCTTATCAGTCTGATACGTCTGTTTTGAAAGATGAAATTGATGAGGCCATTGATTTTTTACTTAGTAGTGGTTTTATCGAGCAGATAAATAATGATAGGTTTATGTCAACTTTGTTTGGTAATAGAACTTCTTCACTCTATATTGATCCGTTGTCTGCTTTACTATTGAAAAAGGCTCTTGAAAAATCATGTGACATGGAGACGTCCACTTTATCTTTTATTCATGCTGTGTGTTCCACTCCAGATGTACGTTCACTATACCTTAGACGTGGTGATACATGGGTAGAAGAAAAAGCAGAGGAAAAGAGGAGTATCTTTTTACTTGAGCTACCTGTCGCTTCAAATGAGGAATACGAATGGTTTTTGAGTGATCTGAAAACAGCATCATTAATTGAAGATTGGATAGAAGAAATTCATGAAGAGAGAATTATTACTAAGTATAATGTTGGACCAGGGGATATTCATAATATTGTGGAAATGACACAGTGGCTTTTACATGCAGCTAGAGAATTTGCTAGAATGTATAATTTTGATTGTGTTTCTGATCTTAGTGATCTACTTTTAAGAGTCCGGTATGGATGTAAAAAAGAACTTCTTAATCTCGTATCCTTAAAAGGTATAGGTAGAATTAGAGCAAGAGCTTTGTTTAATGAAAGTTTCAAAACAATTAGTGATCTACGTGGTGTACCTCTAAAAAGAATTGCAGAGATCAAAACAATTGGTGAGGGCGTAGCCAAAAGCATTAAGAGCCAAATAGGAGAAAGCGATAAAGGAGAAGATAAAGAACTCTCTGAGTTCGTTGTTAAAAAATGATAGAAGGAAATATATGTTAAAAATAATTGGTGCAAAAGGTAACATAACAGATGTCGATAGTTTTCTAAAAAAAGTTAACAGTTTTTCACAAGATAATAACATAATCACCCAAGTATTTGACGCAGATATGATATTTGGAGAAAGACATCTTATTTCTGCTATAGAACATGCCAAAAGATCAATAGATAGAAAAACAAATACAACAAAATCATTAGAAATGGAAATTCTATTATATGCTTCTGGTGAACGTCAGTTAAAACTTGCAATTCCAAAAATGGGGGTAAAGAAAGGTACAGCAAATATTGCATTTGTTTTTATCAAAGACAGTAAGATTACAGATCAAATGATTAATGAATTACTAAAACAACTATCATTAATTCAAGATGACAAAGTGATAGAGGGAGATGAAAATACACTCAAAAAGTTTGGTATTACAGAAAATGAAACAGGAACAGTCACGAAAGATAAATACGGGAATCTTATTCTGGAAAAGGTCGCAATGGTTGATATCATAAAATAAGCCCGCATGAGATTTATATGGGGCGGTTTCCTTCTGTTGAACTCATCAAAAATACCATTTTTCGTGTGGGGGCTTTTCACCCCAAAAAGCGTTATTTTGTCTGATGGATGTGCGGATGATTGATTACAATGCAGTTATCCCCCTTTCCCCTAGAACAAATTATTTCTTGCCCTTATAAGATAGAACACCCATAGCGACAAGTGATATGGCTACCAAAATAGCTCCTAAAATGGTTATATATCTTCCAGAAAATTCGCTTCCTAACAATAGACCAAGTCCAATACCACCAATGATACCTACGGGCAATCCTGTTTTATCCATATCGTTACCTCTTCCAAATTATAATTTCATATCATCTCTTTATTATTAAAAGCAGCGTTATTTGCCTGACGGATATAAATGCACCGTTGAAAAAGTAGTAGAAATTAGGAGGGAGTTATAATGAATTTAATAAAACGATATGGGCAAAAAGGCTTTTTCTGCAATCCTAGAAATGTTAGGAATAATATGAAAAATGATACTGCAAATATTAGGAAGTATAGTTATGTAGAACTTGGTATGCTTTTCGGAATGTTTATTGGAATTGGAATTGGGATAACAGCATTTTCTTTTACGGGCGATGCTCAGTCTTTCACACTTACAGGAATCGGGATCATATTTGGATTAGGAATCGGAGCTGTGCTCGACAAACGGCAGAAAAAGAAAAGAGATAATAAAATGAAAATATGTAAAGAAGTGATAGAATGAAAATAATCGCAGTAACATTAGGAACCTGGTTTCTTTTTATGATTCTTGCAATTATCAATGCTGGAATACGAAATGGAGTTTACAAACCCATTGTTGGCGATTTAACTGCTCATCAAATAAGTACAATAATTTTCATTTTTGTCATTTTAGTCGTGACTTATTTGATTTTAAGATTTAGCGATCTTAATTTAAGTGACTCTCAAGCATTGTTTATGGGCATTACCTGGGTAATATTAACAATTGGTTTTGAATTCATTGCTGGTCACTATGCATTTGGAATCTCATGGGAAAAACTTCTCGCAGATTACAACATTCTTAACGGAAGAGTATGGGGTCTTGTACCGTTAACCGTATTCATCGCTCCATCGCTATCTAGTTTTATTTTGCGGAGGTAGATTTAGAGAATGATTATGTCATCAAATACTCTTAACAATATTGCTAAAACATATGCCGACATGCCATAACTTTTTTTACTAACATCTGTTTCCCATCAAATATTGCGATGAAACCCAATAAGACGGGTAGTTAAGAATCGTAAAACCTGCCCGCATGAGGTAGCTTGGATATCCTGAAGGCTTGCGGAGCCTTCTACTCGGGTTCGAATCCCGATGCGGGCGTAATATTATCAAGCACGTTTAATATTTACACGATTTATTAAAAAGGAAAAAAATAGAATTTTATACCGGTAAAACGGAGTTCAATTCTCGTATCGTAACTAAATAAATAACTCAATTTGCATTTTATTTACATAGGTCGTAAAGTTCCTGCAAATACTTGCCACGCAAGTGCTGATTTCGCAACTAAACTTAGAATAATATACACTTTTTCTCCATAAAGATAATCCTTCCATTTTCCAATTTTTTTATACTGAAGATACATATTTATAGCAAACAGATTAAAAAATATGGCAATGGTAATAAAGATCGCAATGACAAAATCAGGTACAGATTCTGCAGTTATTAAAGGTATAAATACAACAATCCATGGTATAAAACCTGCTATACATCCAATTCTATACGAGAGCCAATTTGTTTTTTTTGTTGTTTGGTTATGAACTTCCATCATGAGTCCCATTAGGTTCATTACAACGGTCAGTGTAAATAATGCAAGTAACGTTCCAAAATCATATATTGTCACAAGCATTGCTATGAGAAATATCATCAGAGAAGCACTAAAAGAATACTCATACCATCGAGCAGGATTAATATGTTTTTTTAGATTTCTTACATACCATTTGTACAATACTGATGCTATGAGAAAATGAGCTATTGCTGACATAAAAAGAAATAACGCTACCATAGGCCCAATTCTGAGGTCATAAAAAGTTTCGGATACAGGAGAAATCGTTTGGGTAACTGCATCAAATACAGGATGCGAATAAGTTAACGGAAGCGTAAAATCGTTACTTAATAACAGCATTAAAAATCCTTGTATTAAATGCAAAACACCCATCACTGCATTAAAGATTCGTAATCGTTTGAAACATTTATCCCCCAATGAAGTAAAACAATCTAATTTCTCTGTTTCTTTTTTCTCAACGGGAAATGTATATTTACCATAAGTATTACATTTTGGACAAGTAATATAAATTTGCTCTCCAGCATCTCCATGTACAGATAAATGGTGTGTACATTTAGGACATTTAATTCTCATATCAATCATTAAATCTACCTCATATCATCACAATTAATTAATTTAAAGTATATGAATCTCACCATCTCTTCTTATTATATAAGTATTGATTATCGAGCGAATAATATCAATAGGTCCAAAAAACTCTCTCTTACCAAAGACCAATACATAGTCTCCTCCTTTTTCATAGGGATCCCAACAATAAATATAATATGTTCCTGATTCACTTATGTCTTCTTCAAATATTGGTCCTACATAATACGATTTTCCACCAAATGGTTCATAGAAAATCTCTCTTTCAGTTCCTGGTTCAACATTTTCTTTTACAATTATGCCATAACCTGGCGGAATATCAAATGGAAGGGTTTGATTCGGTTCTGGTAATCCTGGACCTACAAGTGCAAACCAGGGGACAAAATCTTCATAATAATCATCAACAACAGGTACGATGAGTTCTATGTATACATTTTTAGGTTTATTTCTAATTTTGAATTTAAAAGCATCAATATCTTCACATGGAGTTTCCCCATCATTTTCTAACCATGCATAAAACGCTTTAGAATATTCAATCATTTTCCATACATAAAATGGTTTTTCTTCATTATAATCTTTATATTCAATATATGGAACATGTGCTGATATACACGAAGTAATTATCAAAAGTGATAAAAAACATGCAAATATGATTACAATTATTTTTTTCAATCTAAAAGAACCCCCAAATAGATATAACAATAACTATTCATTATTCATAAATTATTCTATGAATTAATTAAAGAAATAATTATGATTTTATCAATTAGTTATTTTTTTAGAATCAACACAAAACTGTCTTACGTCAACAGATAAAAAATATGAAAAATAGTCCCAGATTTGGGACCAAATCCCAATGCAGGATGTATACCAAGTTTTTACTCTGTAAATATCATCTTATAAATCGTGCTACTAATTATCACTAGCCTGGCGGGTTAGAAAGATTCTAGAAGTAAAACACTGTATTTTAAACACATATTTTTTTTATTTGTCTGCAGCTATCTGTTGGAAGCATCTTGGTGAAATTAATATATCAGATGTTATTATCAATAACAAAATGGGGTAGAACACATTGAAAAATAAAATTGTATTAATCACAGGTGCAACATCAGGTATTGGAAAAGAGACTGCTCTAGTCCTAGCAAAGCTAGGTGCAACAATTGTTTTCACAACCAGAGATAATTTAAAAGGAGAAAAAACCAAGAAAGAACTAATAGTTGCGACTAACAACAAAGATATCCATATGTTAAAATGCAATTTAGCATCATTTGAGTCAATCAAGAATTGCTGTAAAGAGTTTAAATCAAAATATGACAAGTTACATGTTTTAATAAACAACGCTGGAATATGGGATTTTAAAAGAAGAGAATCAAAAGATGGAATTGAAAACATCTTTGCAACTAATTATCTTGCACCATTTCTCATGACAAATTTATTACTTGATGTGTTAAAAAAAAGCAGTCCCTCCCGTATAATTAATGTAACATCTGGGATGCATTACGGAACAATAAATTTTGAGGATATAGAGTTTAAGCAGAAATTTTCTGGAGCTAAAGCCTACAGACAATCTAAACTTGGATTGATATTATATACTAGGCTTTTAGCAAAAAAACTAGAGGGAACAGGTGTAACAGTTAATACTGCTCATCCTGGGATGAATAAAACAGATCTTGGGAGAGATGCAGGCGGATTTTCAAAAATGATATTTAAAATGATGGGGAAAGATCCTAAAATAGGTGCTGAAACATCAATATACCTAGCAAGCTCAGCAGAGGTAAAGAATATAACAGGAGAATATTTTGCAAAGAAAAAAATTAAAAAATCATCAAAAGAATCCTATGACATGGAACTAGCAGAAAAATTATGGGATGTCAGTAAAAAATATTTGAAATTAGACTAAAACCTGTTAAGATATCAATTTGTTATGCATGTTTTCCTTTTTTAGTATTTAATTATTGATTACTATAATCAATCATTGGTATACCATCTTTTTTATTCCAAATTTTTTTCAAAATTCCTTTCTCGCATATATAAGAATAAAGGAAAACCTAAGGAGATTCCAACTAAAATTGAGGCGATGAATACAATCCATAAATATTTAATTTTTAATTTAACACCTTCATAAATTACAAAGACAAAAAAAACAGTTGCTGTAACAAATAAATCCAGTGCAAATAAAGTGCTTATTCTACTTGCAAAAAGTTGGTTTATCATCATATGAAAACCAAAATTACATTCCATTATTATTGGAATTAATTGTGAATACGGTAAAAAAAATCCAAAGATACACAGAATAATATACAAATGTTTTATTTTTATATTAATCATAAACAACTTCAACCCCTACTTCATTTCTTCTTATAAACGGAGGAGCAAAAGGACTATTATATCTCAAAAGCATTGGTTCACTAATAATTTTTATATTATTTTTTTCTAATTCTAAAAATAATTTTTCTTTATACTTTTTTATTTTATTTTTTGTTGAATATCCACTGAATCTTATAACAGCAAGTTTTTTTTCTGGCTCAAATTTAATTTTAACTTTATTATTTAAAGGTATTGGAATATTATTTTTATTGTATTTTGATGGCATAACAAAAGCCATATATTTTTCTTGATTAATAACTGGAGTGGTCATTTCAATTTTTTTTGAATTAATCACTGGCGCTGTCATTTTTATTTTTTCTTGGACTTTATTATTACCAGATATATAATTGAATAAAACTACAAATGGAATATCATTTTCACCTTTAGCAATTGCAAGTATTAATTCAGGATATTTTCTTATTTCAAAATTTGGCATTTTTTTTATTATTGAATATTTAACTTTTTCAACCATCTTTTAAGCTCCATCTCACACAATTATAAATAAAAAATAGAAATTTATTAAAACCATAAAAAAGGACAATGTCAAAACATTTCTTGTAGAAACTTTAAGTGCAGTATTTCGATTGAATGGTTTTTTTAGCATTCCAATAATTGCTATAACTAATGGAATTAAAGACAAGAAAAATACAACTAGAAAATTAATATTTTGATTTAATGTTTCTATTGTTGATAATAAAAAATAATAAATTGAAGCCACTAAAAGAGAAATTATTATGAGATAATAACTAAATTTTCTCCCAAATAAAACAACAAATGTCTTTTTATTACTTATTTTATCTCCTTCCATATCTGGAATTTCAACAGAGATAATAAAAACCAGTCCATAAAAGAAAATACCAATTGCAAAGATAAAATAAAATATATCTAATCCGCCTTTTAAAACCCAATATCCGAAACCAGGCATTACCAAGCCCATGTTAATTACATTTGCAACTTCGCCAAGTGTTCTATAGGATAATCTTAATGGTGGGGCTGCATAAAAAAGACCTAATAAGTTACCAAATAAGACTAATAAAAAAAACCAAATTGAATAATTATAAACATAAATAAAAATTGCTGCAAGGCTAATAGAAATAATCATTAATACTAAAAATAAACCTAAGCAAATTCTTATTAACTCAGGATTTTCAATAAGAATTTTACTACCACCTGATATTGAAGTGGGTTTGTTGAATTTATCTGATTCTATATCAAAGTATACATTACTGTAATTCATACCAATATGAGCAGAGAGAAAAATTGCATATCCAAAAATATAAAGATCCAGTGAAAAACTTGCACCGGAAAGTATTGCAAGAAGAATTCCAATTGTATATAAAAAAAATCCGCCTGCAAGAAATTTGAATCGGCCAAGTTTAATTATTTTGCTAATTTTTTCTTTATTCATAATTTTCCTCCCCATACATATTTTTTTAATTTATTACATCATATTTTTTGGATGCATATAAAAATCCAAAACATACACCTTCATGAGCTTTACTTTTTTGATGATGAACTGAATGAGCATGTAGTACTCTTTTCATGTAATTACTTTTTGGCCTATATTTTATTTTAATTCTCCTGTGAAAAAAGGTATCGTGAACTAAAAAATATCCTATTCCATAACTTGCAACTCCAATTCATATTGCTAATCTTATGTCAAATCCTGATAAAAAACCTGTCAATATAAGCAAAAATGAAAGAATTGCAAAAAATAAACCGAAAATATCATTTTTTTCAAATCTGCTTTCTGATGATCTATGGTAATCCTCATGAAGGAACCATCCCAAACCATGCATAAAATACTTATGTAAAAACCATGCAACTCCTTCCATTAATATAAAAGTAATAAAAATTATTGAAAGGTATATAGTAAATATTAAAATACTCATTATTTTCCTCACTACTAAATATTATTAATAATAACAATAATCTGTTATTGGTTTTTTATATATAGATAATAACTTACCTATTCTCTTGTTTGATATAGGATCGATTATATTCAACATTGTTGTCGAAATTATTTGTGATATCTGAGGTTTGACTTTTGTTTGATAAACAATAAATGGATTGTTATAAATCTGCTCTGCTGTCCAATTATACATTTCTGATGCAGTTTTTACAGGTTTCAAATATCTTTTTGGAATGTATCTAAAACCTTTTTCTGCTATATGTTGCCATTTGCAATAATATTCTAGTTGTTTATGAATAAACTCAGTAAATTTTTCAGGAATTTTTTTAATATAATCATAATCTAATCTAATAATTCCAATTTTTTCCATTTCTTTACTAGGCATATATATTAGACCGAGTTTTAGATCTTCAGCAATATCTCTTATAAAATTTATATATTGCATAGATCTACCAAGATATTTTGCATAATAAAGTGCTTCATCAGGCAGATCCATTATTTTTGCCATGTAAAGCCCAATAACTTCAGCAGATCCATATATATAATCAATAGTTTCCTCAATTGTTTCATAAGAGGATTTCATAATATCTGCTTCCATAGATTTAAGAAATGACTCTGTCCATTCGGGTTTAAAATTCTTTTTTCAGCTAATTTTACAAAAGAATCAATAACAATATCATCAGTTTTTTTCCCATTTAATGCTCTAAAATATTTCTCTTTAAATTCATAAAATCCATTTACATTTTGAGGAATTGAATCTACATAATTATCTGCTTTTCTTACAAAACCATATAATGAAAAAACATCTTTTTTCATATAAGATGGAAAAAATAGACTACTGTAAAAGTAGGTTTTACTACCTTGTTTAAAAATTGAAAATAAAGTTTTATTTATCATTTATTACCTCTTTTTTTTAATATATTTATATTTTATCCCCTACGAAAAATTTTAATCGGGTATTAAAACTTCATCAATAATATGAATTACTCCATTTGAAAATTCAATATCTGGTTTTATCACTGTTGAATTGTTAATTTTTACTCCATTTTATTTGTAAAATTTTACTTCGTTACCATTTACTGTTTTTATTTTATTTAAATTAGTAACATCATTAATCATTAAACTATTTGAAACCACATGATATGTCAAAATTTCTGTAAGTTTCTCTATATCATGAAATATATATTCAAGTATGTTAGATGGTAATTTTGAAAATGCTTTATCAGTTGGAGCAAACATTGTAAATGGGCCATCATTACTTAATGTATCAACAAGATCTGTATCTTGAAATGCTTTCACGAGTGTTTTGAAGGAGCCTAACTCAATTGTTGTTTCAAATAAATTTTTCAAATTTAATCCTCGTATAAAATTCTAAATTTATTCTTTATATATGACAATAAATTTATTTCAATTATATTATATGTTTAAAACAGTTTTAAATAAGAAAAAAAAAGAGAGAGTTTAGGTCTCAATAGGGTACCCTGCATCTTTCCAGGCAGCATAGTTTCCCTCAAGACGATAAACTTTTTCAAATCCTGCTTTTACTAAAGCTTGAGCACTATCTGTAGAAGGTGGATCGGTATGGCAATATACTAGATATGTCCAACTTGGGTCAAGCTCTGATATCTTATCTTTAAGTGTTCCATCAGCCCATATATAATTTACTGCACCAGGAAGGTGACCAAGACTATATATGTCTAATCCAACTACATCAATAATTAAATCAAACTCATTATTTTGCCAACGTTCATAAGCTTCAGCAGGTTTTATATCCATATATGTATCTCTATACATTATTAAAAAAAATCCAAGAATTAAGGCTCTTTGCTGGGTTCTTACTGACATTCCATCAGCACTTGCTGATGCATTCATATATAAATTACCAAGGCCAATAGGACTTTTCGTATTTGGATTGAAAGGTCTAAAATTTAAAGTTGCTTTTTCCCCAGGTTCAATTTGTTCAATTATTCCTTCCTGCAATTTTTCATTTAGAAAAATACCTGTAGCAGTTATTGCTGCTTTTGATCTAACGCTCCATTCAACATTGTTTAATGTTGTTTCACCAGTGTTTTCAACATCAATATTAACACCAAAATATAAAGGTGCTGAGTATATTACTATACTTAGGCCCCCTTCAAAATTTTGTGTTTCTATTTCTTGGTTGTTTTTGTCTGTATTATATGATCCAATTGCTGAAATCACATATGATAATAGCATAAAAAATACAATTGACCCAATTATTTTTTTTCTCATTTTTTTCCTTCCTCCAGTATTTTATAACAAATAAGACTTTATATATATATTTATGATTCTAAAACAGCTTTAAAACAATTATAAAAACATACTTAAGATGGGATGTGAGGGGTAATATTAGACAAAGGGAATTTTGAGAGGAGCGGAAAGGATGGGATGTGAGTTAAAAATAGATTGCAAATACTGCATTAATTGCTTTAATAGTAATTTTTGTAATAGCAATATTATCTTTCTTTCAATTTTCTAAAATAGAGATTCGAATTACAAAAAAATAACATTAAGTTAACAGGAGAAATCGTTGATTTTTTACCGGTAAAACCGAGTTCAAATCTCGTCCACTATAATTTTTATTTAGTTTGATTCGAAGTATCAAAATCAAATGCAGAATCAACAGATATAAAACCTATTTTCATACTACTAAGTTAGGGGCTCGCATCCCGATGCGGGCGTTCACTCAACAGGTGTAAAGGTTAATTTTTTCTGTTAAGGATTTTCATAAATATTCATTATTGAAACCAACCATAGATAACTGTCATTACTATATTGTAGATAATAAGAATATACAACCATTTTCCGTTAAATTTAAAAGTATTTATGGAAGCTAAATTAAATACTAGCATTATTATCAAAATGGCATACAGAATTATTGAAAAAAATGTATGGTTAAAAAATCTCTCAAATAGGAATAAAAAAGCAAGAATAAGGACATTTTTATCTAAAGCCAACCCCTTGTAGGTTTTTTTATCAATCATGCCGAATACATTAAAATAGCTTAATCTAATAGTACTTGTCGCAACAATAAGAAATGCTCCTGGGAGAAACCATGGATTAAATTGGCCATAGCTCAAAAGAAAGACAGCCGGAAAAACTCCAAAACTGATAATATCAATAAGAGAATCAAGCTGAGATCCAATGGCGCGTTGATTATTTGTCCGCCCTTTCATTTTGCGTGCAATAATTCCATCAGCCCAATCAAATAAGGTTGCCCACAGAACCCCAATTATTGCAAAAGAGAACTTACCTAAAATAGCAAAGTAAATACCAAACAATGCACATAATAGACCTGCAAGAGATACAATATTGGGTAGATCTTTGACAAAAAAAAGCATAGAGGGTTCTGAAAATCGTTGGGGTTTTAGATTTATCATTTCTTTTCCGTTCTCCTTTTTCAATTCCATTGCATCCAACCAAAAGAACCAGATACAGTTGAATTAGTAGAAAGTTGAGATACATATACTGGCTGCTTAAAAAACATCTGGGAACGTAACTATTGGAACAGGGCTAGGCTGCTACCAAAAATAATTTTTGGAAGCAAAACATTTGGAAAAATAATGATTCATCAGTAAAAGCAAGTTCAAATCTCGTATATTATAATTAAAATTGAAAGATGGTAAGGTGTTGACCAAAGCCAAATCCAGAAACTATTTATCATAAGCTACTAATTCCAGGGTATATTATTGGAGAGGCGTTATGAGTCTACTAGATTCAATTACAACTAATGAAAACATTCAATTTTTAATAATATTAATTGTTACAATAATTGCAGTAACTCTATCATTTTTATTATTAAAAATTATTGTTAATAAAATTGCTGGAAGAAAAAAAACATATGGTGAATTTATATTTAAAAAAATCTCAAAACCAATATTTGCTATAATTTTTTTAATTGGTTTATATACTGCTATTGAACTACTAACGTCTATTGATAAATATAAATTTTGGATTGATGGATTCTTTTTTATTATTTTTACATTTATTTTAGCGTTGCTTATATCAAGAATTCTAACTGTAATTATGCTTGGTTGGCTTAAAGTAAGAAAAGGTTTTGAAAGACCACCTGGCTTGTTAAATAAAGTTTTAACAGCTATTATATTCATTATAGCAATCGTTGTAATTCTTGGTTATTTTAAATTTGATATAACCCCAATGATTGCAGGAGTTGGACTTGGAGCACTTGCTATCGGTCTTGCTCTTCAAAGCACTCTTTCAAATTTCTTTGCAGGTGTACATCTTCTTTCAGATCGACCAATTGATGTTGGTGATTATATTGAGATTGATGAAAACACAAAAGGAATTGTGGAGGATATTGGATGGCGATCTACACGAATTAGAACTTTGACTGATAATCTGTTAATAACTCCCAATGGAAAACTTGCAGAAAGTAACATTACAAATTTTTCAAAACCTAAACAGGATATGTCAGTTTGGGTTCCATGTGGCGTTGCTTATGAGTCTGATCTGGAAAAAGTTGAAAAGAT
>JAHWGK010000170.1 GCA_020054495.1 Thermoplasmata archaeon
TTCTTGTTCATTGTTGCCTCTATATCTAATATATTCACCAGTACTTTGGAAAAGGGGGGTTAAGTTTACGTTCTAAACATTGGGGTTTAAGGAAAGGATTACGAGAGGAAGGAAGTTTTTGTTTGTAATCAAAATAAAACCCGATATTTTTAATCGAATAGTAGTTCCCCCTTTTATTCTTCCCAAAGTAATTTGTAAAATAATCATGATGCTATATAAAAACTCTTATTGTAAATTTGTACAAAATGATAAATTTTTTGGTATCAATATTATTATGTCCAAATTATATGTTTTTCCGTAAAAAATAAAAGAAAAAAAGAGGCTCTTCCATGACCGAATTATCATAGAAGAGGGTTTGTGGACTACTTTATAATCCCAGCAGGTGCCTTAGTATTGGGAACATGTGTGGGTGTTGCTCCAGGAATCTTAGGAATAACAGGTTTATGTTGGATGCTTTATTTTTCGGCATAGTGACTTCTAGTGTCCCCTCTGGACCCTCGGCATCATATATGTCTTTGGCTTTAGCCGTGATGTTATAAGTTCCTTTCTCACTCCAAGTGTGTTTTACCTTTACATCTGTACCTGAGGGATTATAACCAGTCCACTCAGTATTGTTGTCTCCCCAGTCGATAAAGTATTTGACATCATTTCCA
>JAHWGK010000171.1 GCA_020054495.1 Thermoplasmata archaeon
CTTTAGGATTAATTCCCATTTTTTCTGCCAAAATATGTAATTCTCCAATTGGAAGACCAGAACATTTATCAAAAAGTTCTGTTTCAATATCCTTAGGGTTCTTAACTAATGTATGTTTCACTGGATCTGGGTTTTTAGCTACCGGGTTTAATGGACACGTAGCTTTATTTGCTCCTTTTGTGTGACAAAGTGAACATTTACCGATCGATTGTGAATTTTTTGTAGACTGATCTAAATAATCCATCAGCTGTTCGTTTATTATATATATACTATATACTATATACTATATACTATATACTATATACTATATATAATGATAGATTTATTTTCTTTGTTTGTAAAATATTTCCACAAGGTTCTTGGGATTAATCGGTATTATCTGTTTTATCTTTTTGTTCTTCCCGAGATAATTGCAAATCCTTTCCTAAACCATTGACAAAATAAGATCCAGTTTCTGCGTCCGGTACAATTGTATCAATCTGTCGTAACTTCTTTAATATTAATTCAGGTCTAACGAAGAATAAATTATCACTCAACATTCCTGTTCTAAAAGTTGGTAAAGTCTTAGTTTCCATAAATTGTACTCCCTGCCATGTAGGTAAAGGACAAGGTAATGTCTTAACACAACATTCACTAGTTAT
>JAHWGK010000172.1 GCA_020054495.1 Thermoplasmata archaeon
CCTTGTTCAGATAAGGATTCTGATTGGATGGATTTTCTTGTCCCAATATCTGATTATGGTGAGGCTTGGCTTGGACTGTATACGCCTGAAACAATCTCTCAGATAAAATCATTGGTTTTTGATAATGGCCCTGTTTATGCTCTAGTGCTTGTTGATGATTCTTTCACGAATTTTGGTGCTATTAGTCATAAATCAACTGCTTATTTACATTATAGGAGTTTTGATGATCTTATTTTGAATCATGCTGTCTTGATTGTTGGTTGGAAGGATGATCCATCTGTTGGAAATGGTGGTTATTGGATATGTAAGAATAGTTGGGATACTAATTGGGGTTATGATGGTTTCTTTAATATTGAATATGGTTCACATTTAGTTGGTTATTATATAGCTTGGGCTGATTATGATCCAGATAGTTTTAATTGTCCTCCTGTTGCTGATGCTGGTGGTTTTTATGAAGCAGGTGTTAATGAAGATATTCGTTTTGATGCGAGTGGTAGTTTTGATGCAGAAGGAGATATTGTCTCTTATCTCTGGGATTTTGGTGATGGAACAATAATAGAGGGTATTAATCCTACATATGAATATGGTGAACCCGGTTTATTCAATGTCGTATTAACTGTTTATGATGATGAGAATCG
>JAHWGK010000173.1 GCA_020054495.1 Thermoplasmata archaeon
ATGCATGTTAGGAGGTCCTGATCGTAGCACACTTTTTGTAGCAACATCATCAATTGATAGATCAAATGGGAGAATAGAAATAATTAATGTAGATGTGCCCGGTGCTGAACTTCCATAATTGTATAACTAATATTTTTATAGAATAACTCTGTTATTTTATTTTTATTTTTTCTGTTTTTATTACTCTATTTTTTGTTATTATAATGATCAGAAGATTTTTAAATTTAAAATAAATAAATAAGATATGATGATTAAAACGGAAGTTCTCCTTGAAGGCTTATTATTTCCGGAAGGTCCACGCTGGCATGATGACAAGCTTTGGTTTTCTGATATGCAAATGCGTAAAGTTATGACTGTCGATATTAATGGTAATGCGGATGTAATAATTGACATGCCTACATCCCCTTCTGGGTTAGGTTGGCTTCCTAATGGTAAACTATTAGTAGTTTCTATGGAAGATCGTCGTTTACTTCGACTCGATCCTGATGGACTTGCTGAAGTAGCAGATTTGAGCAACATAGCAACTTTTCATTGTAACGATATGGTAGTTGATAAAGTTGGGCGAGCCTATATCGGAAATTTTGGTTCTGATATGTCAATCCAAATGCCTCCAAAACCGGCTTGTTTAATTCTT
>JAHWGK010000174.1 GCA_020054495.1 Thermoplasmata archaeon
ACGTACTCTTATCCAGACCGATGACGGTGGCTATCTGTTAGCCGGGGAAACCTACTCCTACGGTACAGGCAAAGCTGATATATGGATCATAAAGCTAGACAGCAAGGGCAATAAGCTCTGGGATAAAACTTTTGGTGGAATTGATGATGACTGGATATATTCTCTCATTCAGACTGATGACGGTGGCTATATATTAGCTGGAATGACTTTCTCCTTTGGTTCAGGAGGAGGTGATTACTGGATAATCAAGCTAGATAACGAGGGTAATAAATTATGGGATAGAACCTTTGGCGGGAGTTATGACGATTCAGCATATCTTCTCGTCCAAACTGATGATGGTGGCTATGCAGTAGCTGGATATACCTTCTCCTATAGTGCGGGTAGAGCTGATTTTTGGTTAATCAAGCTAGATAGTCAGGGAAATAAGCTCTGGGACAGGATCTATGGTGGGAGTGGTGAAGATTCGATACGTTCTCTTGTCCAAACTGATGATGGTGGCTATGTACTAGCTGGAATAACTTTCTCTTTTGGTGCAGGTGAAGGTGACTTTTGGATTATAAAGCTGGATGAAAAAGGTAATTTAGAATATACTTCTGAGAAATAATATCTAAAAAATTTAAATATAAATGAACT
>JAHWGK010000175.1 GCA_020054495.1 Thermoplasmata archaeon
CTCATAGGTAGTTAGTATAAGGGACTATTTAAAACTGAAATTTTGAGTAAAAGCAATTGCTTAACAGTTAATTTTTTTATAAAAAAAAGGAGAAAAAAATGAATTCAGAAAAAAAGACCGATAAAACGGATCTGAAAGTTTTACTTTCAACATTATGGATAGTTGTAATGTTTAATATGCTTTTTGCGGATGTTCTTACATTATATATTTCTGAGCTCCTACAGGAGATATTAACAGAATCAACGCCGGTTCAAATCACTCAAGAACTTATGTTGGTAATGGCAATAATAATAGAGATTCCGATTGTTATGATTTTCCTGTCCCGGGTATTGAAATATAAAGCAAATCGCTGGGTAAATATTATCGCAGGTGTAATAACTATTTTGTTTGTTGTAGGCGGTGGGTCGCTCGTTCTTCATTATATCTTTTTTGCCACTATAGAAGTTGTGTGTTTGTCACTAATTATCTGGTATGCATGGAAGTGGCCTACACATGAAAGAGTGGAAGTCACACCATAGATAGGGCTACTTTGGGAGATATCTCCATCGCGCGCGATCAAAGTAACTTTGGAGGAATTCTTATGAATGCGATTATATGCACAAAATACGGACCACCGGATGTTCTTCAGCT
>JAHWGK010000176.1 GCA_020054495.1 Thermoplasmata archaeon
ACACTGGAAACCCAAAGGGAATCCTCGAATACGGTTGGGCCCGCGCAACGAATGCGATCATGACAGATATACCTATGCAATCCCCATGGATGGTGTAGATGAATGGGAAACTTCTCTGGAAAACATGGCACCTTTTTACCGAATGTTTCCCGGCGGGATTGTCAAGGGAGAGAGTATGCCGGGGGGGAAAGTCCGTTATATTATGCATTTACCAATACGTGCAGCGCCGCCACCCAAGCACCACGAATTGCATTCCCACTCCTCATGGAAGCGATCCCGTACGGGCGAGCCATCCACGCAATGGCTTTTGTTTTTATTTAGTGCAGACGTTGTCATTGCATCCATTACAGCCATTCGATATTATGCCGGGACGGCATTTTGAGAGAGAGAGAGAGAGAGAGAGAGAGAGAGAGTGATAGACAAAAAATAAAAATATTCCCACATTTATGGAAATTTGCACTCTTGTTTTTTGAAAAATGAATTCGTGTCAAGTGGTTCCCAGCAGCCGTGCACCAGATACGGCCAATTGTCTGGAAACCCTAACATCTGGCTACACCTTTATCAAGCGCATTGGAGATAAAGAGTCTGCATCTTCATCGCTTGTATTCAAATTGTATAAAAACGATGAT
>JAHWGK010000177.1 GCA_020054495.1 Thermoplasmata archaeon
TCGAAGATCAGCTTGTGCTCCACCGATCGCAAGCGCTGCAGGCCAAACACAAAGCGCAACGTCGGATCGAAGTTGTATGCCGGTCCAATGTAGATCCCGATGGGCAGCCGCCGGGAAATGTCCGCTTTCATCTTGCCGGAGTTCGCGTAGGAGTTGAAGCGCTGCCAGGTCTGTTTACCGTCGATGTTCCAGCGCAGCGCAATCTCTCTGTACTTGAACACTCGGGTGCTGTGCCGGAGCAAGAATTTATGCACAGCCTGCGCGGGGAACAGCTCGGTGTAGTACTTGCGGTCCGGGTCCATGTTCTCAGTTGTCCGATGTTTGATTGTGAGCTAGGGGCTTTACCCGATTTCGCGTAACTGTACGGATGGTCGCGTGTGGGCGTTTCTTTTTTTTGCACCCAACCCCACGGATGTGTGAGCACGTAGGGTTTATCTTAGCGAAAACCCCCCGCAGCCGTAGGGTTGGAGTCAATTCCTCTCTCTCTCTCTCTCTCTCTCTCTCTCTCTCTCCAGCGCTCAGAAAACACTCCTCACAAACAATGAGTCTTAGCGCCGAGCAGGAGGATCTGCTACTCGAAATGCTGTCGGGCACACTCGACCAGGTCCGAATGGCGAACCGGGTG
>JAHWGK010000178.1 GCA_020054495.1 Thermoplasmata archaeon
CGTGCTCCTTATCCAATAGAGACCGCAGAATACCGTAAACAAGCGTCCGTAATTTGTAGCCGTAGGGATACCAGACATACACGCCCTTCACCGGATACCTGATGTCCAATATCTCCGCCCGCCTCAATATCTCGCCATACCATTCGCTGAAGTTGTCTTCTTTCTGTATGATGGTTTGGGCGTCAGCTTTGTGTTGCATCGTTAGTGATAGCCGCTGGTGGGATTTGAACCCACGACCTGCTGATTACGAATCAGCTGCTCTACCTCTAAGCCACAGCGGCATCTGTACCGTACTCTAGATAATCCTTTGTGAGCAATAATATTTATATGCTATAAAAAACAAATAAGAGGAGTGCCATGAAAAAAGAAGAGCTAGTACATCTGCATATGCTATTGGCTCAGATGAAGAAGTATTGTGAGGAACATGGTTTGGATTGCGATTTCAGGAAGTATAAAGAGCTTGAGATCTCTCCGTTCCAAGTGCACCGCAGCAAGGACGAGCACAAGCAGGCTATTTTTGTGTTAGGATCCGAACTTGCATCGATGGCGGCGAAGAGCAATTTCACGGGCTATAGGTAGCCAACAAGCAGAGCAAAAACGTGCTTCTCGAGGAAGGAAGATAGC
>JAHWGK010000179.1 GCA_020054495.1 Thermoplasmata archaeon
TGTGTGTTTAGTTGGTTTTGTAGGTCTGCTATGTTTCCTTCTATGGTTGTTATTTCATTGTTTAGTGTTTGAATTAGTATATCTGTTTCATTTGAAGTTTGATAAGCAGTGGCTAACTCATCTTGCTTATCATCTAATAAGTTTGATAAAACGGATAAGTTATTGTTAATTTCATAAATTTCACTTGTTGAAGTATTTATTATTTCAAGTTCAGTTGCTAAATTTGCCTGCAAATCTGAAATATTTGTTTCAAGATCATTAATAGTGGATCTTACAATTCCCAGTTGGTCTTCTGTTGTGTTTATGTTGTTGTTTATGTTGATTATGTTTTGTGTTAGTGTTGTTTCTTGGTTTTGATTGTCTTGTAGTTGGTTGTTTAGTGTTTCTTGGGTGGTGTTTAGTGTTTCTAGGTTTGATACTGCGTTATTTTTGATTTCTGTTTGTTGTGTTATTGAGTTTTCTATGTTTGTTATCTGTTGTAGTGTTTCATTTATTTGTATTCCTATTTGGATTATTCCTTCTATTGTTGTGTTTATGTTGTTGTTTATGTTGATTATGTTTTGTATCAGTGTTGTTTCTTGTGTTTGTTGGTCGGTTAGTTGGTCTTGGGTGGTGTTTATGTT
>JAHWGK010000017.1 GCA_020054495.1 Thermoplasmata archaeon
AAAGAATTAGCCTCGATCCATAATGCTTCAGTTATTGTGTCAGGGGACTTTAATAAAGGTAAAGGAAATAGCGAACCACCACATCTTCCAATAAATCCTCCTCCTGAATTTATATATTGTTTGAATTTCCATTTCAAAATTGGGTTAAATGTAGCATAAACGGTATCTGGGCTTTCACCATCTATAATATGAACATCATACTCATTTGCGTTAAGATACCATCGATCATCTCCCAATATTTCTCCAGATATTATCAAAGTAGTTGTAAATTTATATTCGTTGTTGTTTACTACCCAATAATAATCATCAAGTGAATCTGTAATTTCTTCAGTAAATCCACTATTATAAAAAGGATCTCCTAATATTGTATAGTCCCAATGAGTAACTTTTATTTCTACTTCTTCAGCATTGGTATCAAATCCAAATGAAATTAGTGGCAATAAAAAAACTATTAAAATTATAGTAGTCATCTTTATATTCATTATTTTTCCTCCCTCACAATTCTTTAAAATATTAATGCATGGTTATCCTTTTATAAATTTTCCATATTTTCATTTATTATGTTTTTTATTTTATAGGTTTTAATAAAAAGGTTTTTAAACATGATTCTACTTATATATTAAGGGAGGAAGGCAATTATGGAAAAAATATTATTCAAAAAGGGAATTGCCCTAATGATTATTGTTTTGTTTATTTGGATAAGCTTTACATCAGTCACAGCAATTAAATCTAATATTTTAGAAACAAAAATAAAACCTGCAAGTAGTTTTTCTGGTAAAGATGTTTATTATGATTGTGAAATAATAACTGATGGATATGCAGATGGTAGAGCATTGTTGTTCCCAGGATATTTTCAATCAATATTTGAACCGGGTAAACAAGGAAGAAAAGATGTTAGTGGGATTTTATTAAAAGTGAGATCCCCAGGTGATGATGATCCTGTAATTATAGATGGAAATAGTTATTATAATGATGATTGGGATTTAATGATTGTATCCCATTACGGAGGATTATTTGATAACACTGGTGGTAGTCAAGGTCCAATTTTTTATCTTGAAGGAAATGCTTCTAGAGTTGTAGTTTACGATTTGTTTTAATCTATATATTTAAAAAACCTCTATTTGTTACTATATTTTGAGGCTTTTTTGAACAATTCCCAATACTTAATAGATTATTAACTCTCCTTATAAAATTAGACTTTTAGGTCAAAGCCTCATTTTCGACAATCTTTTGTTGAGAAATAGGCAACATCACGATTTTTTCATAAGTATTAACGAATTTCATCAACTCTTTCCCACTTTGTGTGAGAGCATATTGATGTGTTTCTCTATTTTTTGATGTTATTTGATTTTTTTTAATAACATACGTTGAATTACTGAGATCAGTTAGTGCATCTTCAAAGGTAGAACTTGGCAATTTCAATTCAGCAGATAATTCTTTGAATTGTTTTGGTCTTTCTTGTAATGTATAGAGTATTTCTAGGGCTCCTTTATGACTCAAAACTCGACATAATTGTTTAGTATTTTCTAATACTCTGATATTAATTTTTGAGGGTTTTTTTCCAAGTTTTTCATCACTCATTAAACACTTTAAATAATAAATTATTATTTAATAGTTTGGAACCCCGAAAGTTTCGTCCCTTTAAATATTCGGGGCACGAAAAACTAATGGGCCTGATATTTTGGTGGCCGAAGATTTTGTCGAAAAATCATATATAAAATCAAAGGTATGTCATATCCCCGTGAATAATAATTTCAAACGGGTCTATTTCTTAATAATTTTACGTGGTCTATCCCAGTACGGACTTTTACATTCTGGACAGACTCTAGGCGGTTCTTTCATATTTCGAGGTACCCATTCGTGTCCACATCGTTCACATTTGAATCCTTCTAAAGTTATCTTGACTCTCGCCATACGTATAGAATATATCATTTACTACTATATAAAATTTAAGTATATTAGTTTCGCAGTAAACTATATATACCTTTAAACTATATACCTAACTAATAATATAGTAAAAGCGTATTGCCAAGGGAAGTGTTGAGCTCCCCCTTGGCAGGAAATAATCATATGCCGTCAAGCAAACGAAATATCTCCAAAAAACACATAGAAACGGAGATATATAAGACATTCGAACAATTCAAAAAACAGAAAAATGTTAGTATAGCTGCATTCCTCAAAAGGTTTGATGCTTCCATATTTGGATCCCATGAATATAGGAAAATCAAATTCTCATACGAATCATTACTCAAACTAGTTTTATTTCAGAAACTAAAAGGCATTAAATTTCAATCACAACTAAGAAATTATCTGAAAAAACATAAAAAAGACAGATACAAACTAGGATTCAACAAAACACCTGATAGAAGAACAATAAACCATTTCACAAACCATATACTAAATGAACAGACAAAAGAACTAATCAATTACACGGTTGATGAAATAGTAAGAGGTTCTGAAAAATTCGAAATCCTTTTTGATATAAATCTACTAAGACCAGAAAAACCAAAAAAAGAAACAAAAAAACGGAATCAATATCTTATTCAGGATAAAAAAACAAGAGATATTTGTAAACTCTTAAAAAAACGAATAACACCCTTTATTGATCTGCATCTTGGTAAAAACTGTGTTTACAAGAAAAAACAATTCATAGAACTGCTTATCCATCTAGGGTTGAATCAAAACTTTGCAGAAAGTGGAAGCAAGATTTTCAAAGAAACCAAAGGATTTGGTCCCAATGCAGATACCTTTTTTTATCATCTAAAAAAATATACTAATATAAATGATATTCAAAAATTATATATCAGATTGTTTGAAATCATATGGGATATAACAAAACAAAGCAATGCATTTGATTTTAAAAAAAGAGTAGACCTGGCAATTGACTTCCATGAATGGTTTTACTATGGAAGTCGTAAAACCTTGATGGTAATGGGTAAAATGCCTGAGCGTGGGACTGATAAATGCTACAAGTTTATCACAATAAATATTGTTGAAAAAGGTAAAAGATTTACACTTCTAGCATTACCTGTAGGTCATTTTAACACTAAAGAAGAATTGTTGATTAAGTTGATTTATTATGCTAAACAAAAGGTAAAAATCAACCGAGTGTTTTGTGATCGTGGTTTTTTTGATTCTAAATCAATGGAGATTTTAAGAAGGCATCATGTAAAATATTTGATGCCGTGTACTGAGAATCTTAGGATTAAAAAAATAATGAATGTGATGTCTCCACCAACGATCGTTAAAGATTATGAGATGAAAAATACAAAGTTTAATGTTGCAATAGTTAAGGATGAAACTAATCAGTGTAGAGCTTTTGCAACGAATATTGATTTCAATGAAAACGAGGTTGGTCTAACTGATAGATTGTTTTATCTGTATAGTAAACGTTGGGGGATTGAAACAAGTTATCGGGTTAAGAAGCATAGTTTCCGTGCTAAAACCACTTCAAAGAATTACTATGTGCGTTTGTTTTATTTTTTGTTCAGTGTTTTGATGTATAACCTTTGGATTATTGCTGATATACTTATTTGGCTGCATCTTTTTGGATTTGTTGGTGAGGATCGTAAAGTTACTGCTAAGGTTTTTGGGATGATATTTATTATAGTTGATCCTGGAGGTTGAAGTATGATTGTTTTTCGTTGTTTTTACATTTACCTGTTAGCTTTGAGCAGAATGGGTTCTCTTTTTTGTGGATTTTAAATATTGTTTAAAGGTCTATTTTTATGATTTTGATACAAGTTTAATTAATAAATACATCATTAGGACGCAGAAATTGGGTGCTTTATTAAAATTAAAAATTACTTTCGGAGCTACTTTGGCTATAGTAAGGTTTTAATACAGTATTATGATGTCGGCAACTGGTGTAAGTAAATATAATGCTTAGGAAGGAATATCTATGGAAGAAGAATTTGTAAAATGGTTTGAAGATTTAAAAATCGAGGATGTCCCGTCTGTTGGTGGAAAAAACGCATCGCTTGGCGAAATGATTAGAGCTCTTGGTGAAAAAGGCGTTAGTGTTCCTGGTGGTTTTGCAGTCACTGCTTATGCATATAAATATACCATTGAAAAAGCAGGGGTTGATAAAAAAATCAAGGAGATACTATCTGATCTTGATACCCATGATGTTCATAATATTGCAGAACGTGGAGAAAAAATTAGAAATTTAATTAAAAATACTCCAATTCCTTCTGAATTAGAAGAAGAAATCAGAAAATATTACAGAGAAATGGAAAAACGTTATAACAAAAACGTTGATGTTGCAGTTAGAAGCAGTGCAACTGCAGAAGATTTACCTGATGCAAGTTTTGCAGGGCAGCAGGAAACTTATCTTAATGTTAGAGGAGAAGAAGAACTCCTTGAAAAAGTAAGGGACTGTTTTGCTTCTTTGTTTACTAACAGAGCCATATCATACAGAACAGACAAGGGATTTGATCATTTTAGCGTGTATCTATCCGTAGGTGTCCAAAAAATGGTCAGATCAGATCTTGCGTCTTCTGGTGTTATGTTTTCTATTGATACAGAGAGTGGTTTTGAAAATGCTGTATATATAACTGGTGCTTATGGCCTCGGTGAAAATGTTGTGCAAGGTACAGTAAATCCAGATCAGTTTTATGTTTTCAAACCAACTCTTAAGAAAGGTTTCAAATCTATTGTTGAAAAGAAGGTTGGTTCAAAAGAAAAACGCATGATATATGGAGAAAAAGGCACTAAACAGCAAGAAGTTAGTGAAGAAGATAAAAGGAAATACGTCATAAATGACGATGAACTATTAACCCTTGCTAAATGGGCCTGTATCATTGAAGAGCATTATCAAAAGCCTATGGATATTGAATGGGCTAAGGATGGGAAAACCAACGATCTTTTTATTGTCCAGGCAAGACCTGAAACAGTTCATTCGCAAAAAGATACAGCTGTAATGCAAACCTATGTTCTTGAAGAAAAAGGGAGTCTATTAGTTGAAGGAGAAGCAGTTGGGACAAAAATTGGTCAGGGAGAAGTCAATGTTATTGAAAGCGCAAAAGACATTGGTAACTTTCAGAAGGGACAGGTATTGGTCACAGATATGACTGATCCTGATTGGGAACCGATAATGAAAATAGCGGGAGCAATAGTTACCAACAGAGGTGGACGTACCTGTCATGCTGCAATTATTTCTCGTGAACTTGGAATTCCTTGTGTTATTGGAACGGGTGATGGAACCTCAAAGATCTCACATGAATCAAAAATTACTATTGATTGTAGTGAAGGAGTGGGCAGGATCTATGACGGGTTATTAAAATACAGAATGGATGAAATTAAACTTGACGCAATGCCAGAAACTAAAACACAAATTATGATGAATGTTGGAGTACCTGAGAAAGCATTCCAACAAGCGCAGATACCAAATGACGGTGTCGGTCTTGCACGTGAGGAGTTCATAATTAACTCATATATCGGTATTCATCCTCTTGCACTGCTTGATTACAACCAGTTAAAAGAAAAAGGAGCGTCTGACAAGAAAATAGCTGAAGTTATCAAAAATATTGATGAGAGAAGCGCAAACTATGAAGATAAAGCCGAGTTTTTTGTAGACACCTTGGCAAGAGGCATTGCAAAGATTGCTGCTGGATTTTATCCAAATGATGTAATCGTCCGTATGTCTGATTTTAAAACTAATGAATATGCAAATCTTATTGGAGGATATCTTTACGAACCATCAGAAAATAATCCAATGATTGGATGGCGTGGTGCGTCTAGATACTATGATGAAAACTTCAAACCAGCTTACATCCTTGAATGTAAAGCAATTAAAAAAGCAAGAGATGAAATGGGTCTTACAAACATTAAACCAATGATTCCGTTTTGTAGAACTCCCGAAGAGGGGCGAAAGGTTATTTCAATTATGAATGAAAATGGTCTAGTTCAAGGAGAAAACGGTCTTGAAGTTTATGTTATGTGTGAAGTCCCATCAAATGTTGTAGTTGCAGATCAGTTTGCAGACATATTTGATGGTTTTAGTATCGGTTCAAACGATCTGACACAACTTACACTTGGTCTTGACAGAGATTCAGATATTATCGCTCATCTCTTTGATGAGAGAAATGATGCAGTAAAGCGACTTGTTTCACAGGTAATCGATTGTGCACACACGCATGAACCACGAAGAAAAGTAGGAATTTGTGGCCAAGCACCTTCTGATTTTCCAGAGTTTGCAGAGTTCTTGGTAGAATGCGGAATTGATAGTATCTCTCTTAACCCTGACACAGTCATAAAAACAAAATTACGAATCGCTGAAACTGAGAAAAAGTTAGGAAGATAAAAAGAAGATATATTTATTGGATTTATACAAAATTATTCTTTTAAATAGATATAGTTTTGTTAAACTCAATGGTACATTATCAAAAGCAAATATATATAATAATATTAGAAAATGTTTTTATTAGTGTTTCCTTTTGACAGTTTATGGATTTAATTCCGCTTATCCATATGAAAAATAGAAAGATACATGCAGAAAAAACAGAAATCTCTGTACCTCTAAAAGAGTTTTTAAAAAAAGTTGATGAAGAAAAAAAAATCTATATTTTAGATTTAGACGGAATTGAAAAAGATAAACCAAATCTTTGTACATACCAAAGGTTATCTGATGCTTACGAATTGTGGGTTGATTTTGGCCCTCGAAATATAGGAGACATTGTTGATGCGACCATGGCTGGTGCTACCGATATAACTTTAAGAAGAAATCTATGTCCTCAGTTAAATATCTCTGATATAAGGGAGTTATCTGAAAACAAGATTTATTCAAATATTGATTTTGCTGAAGAGTTGTCCTATAATGATGCAGATGGTCTAGTAAACTTCAATACCCGAGAAGAACTTGAGGCGAATTTTAAGCATAGCGGTCTTTTTAAAGGAACGACATTAAAGCGTAAGATATATTCTTATGAATCTGACCCAAAGAATTGTTCATATTGGAAGCGTTTTGGTGTTGAGGGACTATTAGTAGATATAAACAAATTAAAGGAGTTCAATAATGGCCTCTGAGGAAGAAATTATTATTACATTTCTGTTCAAACGTAGTGGTAAATCAAAACTAAGTTTTTCAGATGTTTATCTCACTTTATCAATGGATTTAAAATGGTTTACTCCTGAGGCTGCAAAAGAGTTTATAAACCTGGTGTTAAAAAAGAAAGTATTGACAAAAAAAGGCGATTTAATCCAGCCGAATTTTGACTATGATAAAATTGTTGTACCTGTAGGCTTCTATCCCACTAAAAGGATCTTTGAAGAAAAAGAAAACGAGAATCATGAGGAGGAGAAAGAAGATATTTTCTACAAAATAGTAAAACGAATTGTTGAAAAAACAGATCTTAATGAACAAGATGTTATTCAAAAAATCGAAGAGATTGGAAAAGAAAAAAATATCAATTTAGAAGTTGCAGCCTTATTTACAGGTAAAGAATATAATATTTCCTTGGAAACTTTTTTTGAAGAAATAGAAAATAAAATATTTACAGAAAATAAAGAATAATTGGAATCAACAGGATTCCCATACAATGGCTTCTTCTCACACCCCATTCCACTGGAAGCAACCCAATAAATGTTGCAACTACCAATATTAAAACGCCCAATATTCCAGTGAAAAGAAAAACAAGTATTACTATCAGTGAAATTGTTAGTTTTACAATTAAAGCATATGGTACATTTGCAAAATGCTTGGCAAATATCTTTCCAACTTTTAACGTTAAAAAATAAGATAATGTTCCTCCCAATAATAAAGCGATTAGCAAATATGCAAGATTTGTGGGCATAAGCAGGGTTGTCCATTCCGCTACATAGATAAGCTCCATTGCTGCAAGTGTTGCACCACTTCTTGATCTAAGTATAATAAACATTACTACAACAACAAAAAATGCACATGCCGTATTAACGGCCGAAAGCGTTACAATTGTTTGTCTCTTGTCTGATTCTCCTCGAGCATTCATAGCAAGAATAGTTCCAGTTGCAGATGTAATTCCGGGGATAATCGACACGAGAATGCCACCAAGGCTACCAGTCATAACCGATAAAATTGATGACTTCTTAGTTTTTTTATCAAGAACAGGATTTTCGATTATTTGCTTTGGTATATGTGGTTTAGTCATGAGAGAAGTTAAAAGCGTTGGAGTACCAAAAAGTCCTGCAAGAGCTGGAAATAAAACAGGGGAGGACAATCCAATTGGAGAATCAACAGGTACCTCAAATATTACAATGCCAAAAATTCCTGAAAGGAAAAACACAAAGGTAGCAAATAACATTCCAATTACAGCAGGCGTTATTCCTTTCTTTCCAAAATCATCAATTTTAGCTTTTTCTGTTGCTATCATAAGAATTGAAATGGCAATTAGAACAAACAACATAATTTCTTTTAACGATTCATAAAAAAACAAAGGCGCTCCGATAAAAAACCGAATAGGATAAAATAAGAGAAAACAAAATAGAATTGCTCCATAGCTTCCCATCGCAGAAAGCGCAACAGCTTCATAGCCTTTGCCTTCTAATAACAAGGCATGTGCAGGGAGAACGGAAAGTGCCATATCCTCATCTGGTGCACCCAAAAAAGTAGAGGGTATTACATCATGGAATGTATGGCTAATAGAGGTAGATATAATATAAACAGAAATCAAAACTAGAATGAATTGTTCAGATATGCCATATTCAAAAAGAAAACTGAAAGCAGCTACAATAGCGCCTGATAAAGATAAAAGAATAAGTGCAATATTATTAACATGAAGCCCGGGTAACAGCCCTGTTGCAATACCAGTTAAAACACCAAGAATACAAAAAAGAACGACTAGAACAAGGGGGAGCACAAAGATTACTCTCACTCAAGAGGCGTGATGCCGTGTTTTTCTTCATAAAGGCCTAGCTGATATCTGAAATTTTCTTTGTCAAAAGAAAATTTTCCTGAAGCACTAATCTTTTGACCGGGAAATATTGTGATATTTTTTGAAAGTTTGTAAAAAACGATAAGGGAATGCTTTTTTTCAACATCTACAAGATAAAAATATGCATTAGAGATTGCTTCTACATGCCCTGTAACATTAACGTTTAAATCAAGATATCTTGTGGGATTATCTGCAAGCTGCCAAAGAGGAAAAGAAATGTTGTGCCATTTTTTTAATATTTTTATAAATTTGTTATCGTTTACAACTATCTCCCAGTCATCTTTGTATTTTTGTACTTCCCCAGTTACCTGTATTTTATCCCCGTACTCTACATCTGATGCCGTTTCTACAAATACCGTAGCAGTAGCATTATTATTTTCAATTGTAATTATCTGACTTCCATACTTTGTAGTGTGGTGGTCTTTTACTATTCCATCAACGGTGACTTGCTTACCTTCAAAATCTGGCAGTTCATGAATTTCTATTGCGGGTGGTTGAGAAAGCTCAGATAAAAAATATAAAACCAAGATACCAATAACAGTGAACAACAAGGAAAAGTATTTTAATTTCATTTTTTCATCATATTTTAATTTAGATATAGTAATTTAAAAGTTATGTTATAAATAGACCGTTTTTCTAATGAAAATGAGCAGAATACAATATTTTGTGTATTCTGATACGAAAAAATTAGCAGAAAAAATTATAATAACCTCTTGTTCATTAGGCCTAAAAGGCCTAGTGTTTGGTGGGAGCTTAATGAAATATAAAGAAACTGTATTAAAAATATCTGAGGCTTTCCAACAAGATGTTGGATATGGTAGAGCACGTATTGATCATCAAAATAGAATAAATTTAGATTTATCCATCGGAGATATTATTGAAATAGAGGGTACAAAAACAACTGCTGCTGTGATTTGGAGGGCTCACCCAACTGATGAAGGCAAAGGATTGATTCGTATTGACAATTTAACAAGAAAAAATGCTGGAAGCGGGTTAGGTGAACGTGTAAAAATCAGAAGAGCAGAGGTAAGAGAAGCAAAAGAAGTAGTTCTCGCGCCTTTAATATCTAAAGGTCAACAAATACAATTCGGTGGTGGAATTGGCAATCTTATAAAAAAAGGGCTGTTGAAAAGGCCTCTAACTAAAGGAGATAGCATTATCATACCAGGTATTGCATTATTTGGAAGTTCTCTTCCTTTTGTCATAATAAACACAACGCCCGGGGGCATTGTTTCTATAAGCGAGGAAACACGCATAAATGTTAAAGAAGAAGCGGCAAAAGAAATCGGGATAGAAGGCCCTCGGATTAGTTATGAAGATATTGGTGGATTACATAATGAGATTTTAAAAGTTAGAGAGATGATAGAACTTCCTCTAAAACATCCTGAACTTTTTGATCGGCTTGGAATTGATCCGCCAAAAGGAGTACTGCTTCATGGTCCTCCTGGAACTGGAAAAACACTTATTGCAAAAGCAGTAGCAAATGAATCAGGTGCAAACTTTTACACAATCAATGGACCAGAAATTATGTGTGTTGATGGTGAAACAAAAATATTTACGAATCCGAGAGGGCATGTTAAAGCAAAAGACGTATTTGAAAAAGAAGGGGAAGTGTTTGAAAATAACAGTAGTATCACTATTAAACTTGAGCATCCTTTATATACATATGCTTTCAAAGATGAGAAAATAGTTAAAGCAAAAATAACACATGTCACAAAGCTTACTGCCCCAACCTATAAAATAACAATCAGCGATGGTAATGAAATTAAAACATCTAATAACCAGCCGTTCCTCGTTTATGATAAGGGCTCGCTTGTATGGAAAAGAGTATTGGATCTTGAAGAAGGAGATTATGTTGCTAGATTAAACGACATTAAAACAGAAGAAAAAAAGTATAAAATACGTCCGAGTAAAATAAAAAACCTTGTAAAAATCGATGACAAATATGCAGTGAAAAGCAGGAACTTGTCAAGAAGCGATCTTATAAAATTACCAGAGGGATCTTCTGAAGGGTTAATGGAATTCCTCGGATTAATTGTATCTGATGGAAATATAAGTAAAAAAGATGATGCAATAACCTTTGCTAACAACGACAAAGATTTGATTAATCGGTTTAAACTGCTTTTAGAAAATTTATTTGGCATTACAAAAACCAAGAAATATGATGACGGTCGACTGGTTATATATTCAAAAACACTTGTTATGTTTCTGAAGCACATTGGTTTCAAATATGATAATAAACTCAACATACCTGGTTATTTTTATAAACTACCAAATGAACAAGTGATGGCTTTTATACGTGGGTATTTTGACGGAGATGGGACTGTTGCAATGACAGGAAAATATCCAACTCCTAAACTTTACAGTGTTTCAAAAGAGTTTATGCGAGATCTGCAATCACTGCTTCAAATTAAATTAAAAATCTCTTCAAAAATAAATTTACATAAAACACCAAAAGGCAGCCTATATGCATTATCTATTAGAGGTTACGAAGGAAGAATAAAATTCTTAGAAATTGGGTCATCGAATTCGACTAAGATGAAAAAACTTAAGCAGATAAAAGAGGTTAAGAGAATCAAAGAGTTCCAAGATGTTCCGTATCCTTCTCTTCTGGTAAATGAAATCAAAGACAAGTTGCCTTATAAAAAATATAGGAATAAAGATTATTATGTCTATGGTGTGGGCAATATAACAAAACACGCTCTTGATGTTCTCTATTGTTTAGCAGCCGATAATGATATTTTAACAGAGGGCATAAAAACAGAATACCACACTCTGATGAGAGAGGACATTGGATGGGAACAAATAGAATCAAAAGAGTTCATTGGAGAACAGGAGCTATATGATTTCACAGTAGACGAAGACAGTTTTATTGGTGGATCGTATTTCTTCTTGCATAACTCAAAGTTCTACGGTCAGAGCGAGGAAAATCTAAGAAAGATATTTGAAGAGGCAGAGAAAAACGCTCCTTCAATCATATTTCTTGATGAAATCGATGCGATCGCTCCGAAACGCAGTGAGGTTCATGGTGAAGTTGAACGTCGTGTTGTTTCTCAGATGCTGACGCTTATGGATGGGCTTAAAGGAAGGGGCAAACTTATTGTTATAGGTGCTACAAATATTCCTGATACTCTTGATCCTGCTCTAAGACGACCAGGTAGATTTGATCGGGAGATTAGAATTGATGCTCCAGACAGAGATGGAAGGAAAGAGATCCTGCAGATACATACTCGTGGAATGCCTATGAAAAAGAATGTTAAGTTGGCTGATTTGGCTGATATAACATATGGCTACGTTGGTGCCGATCTTGCAGCACTTGCGAGGGAATCGGCCATGAGTGCATTACGCCGGTATTTACCAGAGATAGATCTTGAAAAGCCTATTCCTACTGAGATACTTGAAAAAATGGAAGTTACAATGGATGACTTCAAAAGTGCACATCGTGGGATAGAACCATCTGCTATGCGTGAATTCTTAATTGAGGTGCCAAAAGCATCATGGGATGATATCGGTGGACTTAAGGACACAAAGCAGAATTTGCAAGAAGCTGTTGAGTGGCCCCTTACAAAACCTGAAGTTTTTAAGAAAATGGGAATTACTCCACCTCGCGGCATATTGTTGTATGGCCCACCTGGAACTGGAAAGACCTTACTTGCAAAAGCTGTTGCTCATGAATCAAAGGCAAATTTTATATCAATAAAGGGACCCGAGGTACTGAGCAAGTGGGTCGGTGAAAGTGAAAAAGCAGTTCGAGAACTATTCAAAAAAGCACGGCAGGTTGCACCGACCATTGTATTTCTTGATGAACTTGATTCTATTGCCCCAATGAGAGGCACTCATGCTGGAACTCATGTTACAGACAGTGTTGTAAACCAGCTTTTAACAAGTATAGACGGTCTTGAAAGCATGGAAGGCGTAGTTGTTATGGGTGCGACAAACAGACCAGACATTATTGACCAAGGGCTGCTTAGACCCGGGCGTTTTGACCGCTTAGTTATGATCCATGCACCAGATAAAAAGGCACGATTAGAGATATTTAAAATTCACACAAAAGAAATGCCTCTTGAAAAAGACGTGCGCCTTGAGGCGTTAGCAGATATATGTGTAAATTATTCTGGCGCAGATATCGAAGCGGTATGCCGAGAAGCAGCAATGGCTGCTATACGAGAGAGCAGCAAGGTAAATAAAGTAAAGAAATCACACTTTGACAAGGCTGTAACCAGCGTTCGTGCCTCAATAACACCAGATGTAATAAAATTCTACAATAGGGTATCTGAGACGTTAGGAACTGGAATAGCCAAAAAGGATAAAAGCGAAAAAGATATTCAATATATGTAAGTGATTTAAATAAAAAGGAGGGAAAAAAAATGAAGATAACTGAAAATGAGTTGAGAGGAAAAACAGTAATGAGTGAAGAAGGTTTATATTTAGGTATTATGAGAAACACTACTGTTGACGCAAAAACAGGGAAATTGTTAAACCTTCTTGTTGAACCTTCAGAGGACATTGATCCAAGGTTATACCATTTGGACAACCAAGGTCATCTTGTTTTTCCATTTAATTCAATCAGGTCGGTTAAGGATGTCATAATTATTGGAAGTTAAGTAGCCACTTAATATTGTATCATTTTTCTATTCTATTTATTGTAATCTTTAAGTTTTGTTATATAATGAATTATGTTCAACTAAATTTTAAGGGGACCCCCTTTGTTTCGTGTGGAACTCATAAATATGTGAGTATTGCTCTATTAATAAAAAAGGACGTGAGTAGTCCCAGAAAGTTATTGATTTTGTAGTATTTGAATTCTTCCATTTTTAAAATTATAAATATAGAAAAATTATAAAATTTAAATTCTTAATTGTAATACTTTTCCACAGGAAATGAAGGGGCTCCTCTATACCATTTCCAACAGAAGAAAATAAGGAGAAAAATTATACATAACTTTTTAATATGTTGTAGTTGATTACATGGGTCCGAGGAGGTTCTTTTTTACGAGTATGAAAAAAATGGTAAATAGTGATATATTTGGTCATTTACTAAAATCTAATGGTTTATTTATAAATAGAGAAGCGATGCGCCCAACATATATGCCAGATATTTTACCTCATAGAGAAAAAGAAATCAATAACTTAGCAGCTGTTTTGGTACCTGCGTTAAGGTATGAAACCCCTTCAAACGTTTTTATCTATGGGAAAACAGGCACCGGAAAAACAGCTGTTACAAAGTTTGTTGGAAAAGAACTTTTAAACAAAGGTAAAGAGACAAGTAAAAAAGTAAATTTTATTTATATTAACTGCGAGATTGTCGATACACAGTATCGTCTTCTTCAAAATATTGCAAATCATTTTATTGATACTTGGTCTGAGAGAATACCTTTTACTGGTTGGCCAACCGATGAAGTGTTTGCAAAGCTAAAACAGATGATAGAAAAGGAAGGCGGGGTTATTGTTATTATTCTTGATGAGGTTGATAAACTCAAAGGGGATGAGGCACTTTATAATCTTTCAAGAATTAACACCGACCTTAAAAACGTAAGGGTCTCCATCGTCGGTCTTTCAAATGATCTTAAGTTTACAGAATTTTTAGATCCTCGTGTAAAATCTAGTCTTGGCGAGGAGAATATGATTTTTCCGCCATATAACGCGGGGGAATTACAGGATATTTTGAATCAGCGTGTAGGGATTGCATTGAAAATGGATTCGATTGATGAGGACGTTGTGCCTCTATGTTCAGCTCTTGCGGCTCAAGAACACGGTGATGCTAGAAGGGCACTTGATCTTCTAAGAATGTCTGCCGAGCTTGCCGAGCGAAGTAAATCATTAAGAATAACAAAAAAACACGTTAGACTTGCACAGAGCAAAATTGAAATAGATCGGATTGTGGAAGTAGTTCGCACTCTACCGGCACAGTCGAAGTTAATACTTCTGGCTATACTTTTACAAGAGAAGTATAATAAGAAAACTGGTACGGCAGGAGCAATAACAACTGGTGAGGTTTATGAGATATACAAAGAGCTGTGCAAAAAGACTAGAACTGACTTTCTAACTCAAAGACGTGTTGCGGATCTGATATCCGAACTTGATATGCTTGGCATCATTACTGCTCGAGTTATCTCAAAAGGAAGATATGGTAGAACTAGAGACATTAAAACATCTTCTTCTGATGATCTAATTGATATTTTGCAGGAAGACGACGTATTCAAAGGACTTGTAAATTATAAAATCCGCGGACAAACACGACTTATGTAGTCTTGATTTTGAATTTATGTAAAAATTCTCATTTGGATAGTTTTAATAAAATATTATATGAAGGGGGAATCGGGCGTCTGCTTGTTTTATATATTTTGTATATTATGTAAATCGTATTTGGTTCCCCTCTAGCTCCAAACACCATTGTGTTGAGGAATCGGTATTGGAAGACCCATCCTTTACCCTAAAGCCGGTCCACCAAATTCCCCCAAAGTGATGAATGCAGCTTGCATACATAAAGTTTTAGAAATTTTCAAAAATACAAAATTAATATAGAAAATTTGATAAGTTAAAAATATACAAAAACAGACAAGACTCCTGCTATTATTGGTTGATGCAGTAGATAAAGGGCTAGAGAATGTCGACCTGCCCATTGGAATATCTTTGTAGGTCTGTATTTAGAGAGATCAGGCATTCGGAATCTTCTTTTATCCCCACAATACAGCCAATCCCCTATTACGATTCCTAACAGGCTGACACCGAACCAAGGAATTAGAGGGAAATAATCAATAGTATATCTCCATACATCTGTTTGGTGTAATCCAACGGTCAAATGGAAAACGGTTGGATTTTCGATAGGATGCTGGGTTAGTATGGTGCCTGCAAAAATAAACAACAGTGCAAACAAGAGCGTGTAGTTTCTATATTTTAAGAATGGAACGCTTAAAACTATCGAAAGACCAATACAGTGAAGTACTCCAAAAATCACAACTCTTTCAGGCATGAAAACTAGTGTCCCTATTGTTATAATCATACCTAAACTAAATATTTTTAAGCCCCTTAAAACAAGACGCCGGTAGTAAGCCTTTTCATCTTTTAACGATTTGTTTTCTATCTTCTTTTTACTTACAATTAGGCTTATTCCTACTAGTAGAAAAAACAGAGGAGGTACAGTATCTGATAAAATAGAATACACACTATTATTGATAGGTGCCAGTCCAAAGTAATTTAGGTCCCATAGAATATGGCCAAAAATCATTAACATTATTGCTAGCCCTCTCAGCATATCGATTTCTACGAATCTATTAGAACGCACCGGGCGAATAATCATCTTTTTGATGTCATTAAATTCCAATTTAACACCTTTTCTATTTTTTCATCTACCTCTTAATGTTAGTATGTACCTTGTTAACTTTTAACATTAATTATATAAAAAGATAATGTGTCAAAATGCCAAAATGGAAAAAATAAGCGTTTTAAACCTAGTTTCCCAAATTATTATTTTTCTTTAGCTAAATTATACTATTCTATACACTTGTAAACCTCTTTGTTATAATATCAACATTACTACTATAAGTCAAAGAAAAAAGAGGTTAGAGCTGATGAGCAGGGCCCTAATCGTTGTAACAGATAGGACTATAAGGTTTATATATACTATTACTATTATTATTTTATCTGTGGGAGGTAATGACGCTGAAGAGAAACAACGTCCTAGTTATTGGAATAATACTTCTGTTTATCATTTCAGCAGTTACTCCAATGGTATTTGGATACAATGTAGGAACATCTAATTATCCAATAAAAACAATAAAATCATTTAGCGAAAAAGGGTCCAATAGAGGTTATACTCATACTGTTTTTGTTGAAGTTGCCACCTCTCAGACGTGTGGACCTTGCCATTATATGAATAGAAATTTGTATAATCTTTATGCTTCTGGCGATTATGATTTTGAATTTATGGAAATGATTCTTTATGATCATAAAAGCCAAATTCTTAACTATAAAGCTATAGCTTGGGCAAATAGTTATGACATATGGAAATTCCCAACTATTATTTTTGATGGAGATTATCGAAGGCTTGTTGGAAATTATGCCAGCCAACTTCCAGGTAAACTTGACGATTGTGGAACTAGGCCTGTTAAGGATATAACAGCCGATATCGGGGTCTTGTGGCTTGGAAATGCTACAATGCAAGTTGAGATTAGCATTCAAAACAGCGAAGGGGCGGAATACAATGGTTACATTCGAGCAGGGATTGCTGAGATAGTTTCCCGTTATGATACCTGCCATGGAGAACCATATCATTTTGGTTTTTTAGACTATGCTTTTAAAAATCCTATCTCGATAGGAGCCGGAGAAGTATATACTTCTAGCGTTATCTGGAATGGCAATTATAAGTATGATACTCATGGGGATTTTGGTGACATTGCAAAAGACAACATACGGGTGATTATGGGCGTATTTAACGATGATGATGATTATGTTGATGCAACAGTTGCAACAAACCCAGTTGGTGATAATTTTCCACCTAATGAGCCAAACCAGCCATCACCACTTGATGGAACTGATGATGTTGACATCAATGCTGATCTTAGTTGGAGTTGTAGCGAACCTGACGGAGAACCACTTATATATGATGTGTATTTTGGGGCCAGTAGTACGCCCCCTAAAGTCTCTTTTGGTCAGAGCGACACCATGTTTGATCTTGCAACGTTGGACTATGATACCACATATTATTGGAAGATTGTTGCTTTTGATACACATGGTGCTTCAACATCAGGACCGATATGGAGCTTTACTACAAAAGAAAAGGAGAGCAATGCTCCTAAAGTAGAAATTATAAAACCAAATGGTGCACTTTATCTAAACAATAAAAAAATCATATCAAGATTATTTTTACTGCCTCTCATAATTGGAGATATTACAATTGAGGTAAATGCTATTGAAGGAGATGCTGAAATAGAAAAGGTAGAATTTTATATCAATGACAAACTAAAGGAAACGGATACTAACGAGCCTTATTCTTATGATTGGATACAAGATCGCCCACGATTAATTCATCTCTTCTGGATTAAGGTCATTGCATACAGTACTGATGGGGAACTAGCAGCTAAACAGATGCTTGTACGAAAATTCCTATAATGCCACTCATTTTTCTTTCAATTTCCTGATAGACTCAAAAAAAGAGTTGGTAATAGATAGAGCAGTTGCCAGCTTTTCTGTGACCAACCAAAAACCATGCCTTTTACCTTGATCAATGAATTACAGTACTTCCGAATGTAAAAATCTACGAAGGAAGCACTACCCAACAGGAGGGAAATGGGCAAAAGGACTAATCAATTTTTAATGACATTATGTGTGTAAATCTGCGAAGGAAAGAGATTTCGTTTTAACAAAATACTAATTTTAAGAATTTAAAAGAAAAAAAGGGATATTTGGATTAATAGTATAGTCTCTGTAGTAGTTGCCTTAGTATCGGGAATAGATTAGGATATTCCTGTAAGAAGTTTAGTATCGGTCTGTTGATTATTCTATCTTTGTTTCTTGGCATGGTAACTTCAAGTGTTGCCCAATCACTCTTTGCATTATTCTCGTTAACAGCCATTACTTTAATAGTATATGTTCCTTGTTCATCCCATGTATGATTCACTACTACCTCTTCACCAGATTCACATGGGCCAATCCATTCCATAGGAGTTCCATCATCCCAGTTATAAAAATAGAATATACGCTCTCCATCTGGGTCTATTGATACTATGGTATAATTGTATTCTACTGCTGCTGTTCCATCAATAGGACCACCTATATCAGGATCATCAGGGGGCAAATCCAAGTAAATCAAATAAGTCTCTGCACTTGCCATACTTGGAAGTGTTTCATTGCTGTAAATGGTAACATTATTACGAATAGAATCTAGGGAGGGGGGTCCGCTATTTACTGTCACTTCAAACCATACAGAACCACTATCCCCTGGTAAAAGGTCTCCAAGGTCCCAACGAATATAAGGAGGTGGTGGAAGGGGATGATAAACGCCTCCAGGTGAAGCACTACCCCATACATATGTTGTGCCACTTGGTATATAGTCAATGATATATGCATTGGGAACAATATTGTCTGTTGGATTCGCATAATTAATTGTATAGGTAATAATACCCTCCTGAGGGGTTGTTAAAGGGGCCTCCTTGCTAATGTAAAGATCCCCACATAATGGAACATTTTTTTCTAATGTGAGCAATGCCCACGTAGTAGATAGTATACACGTACTGTCGCCATAGTGATCTTTCCGCCAACATCCAAAATCATCTTTACCATCACCCGTTATATCGTTATGCCCTATATATTGTTGATCAACTATAACACTAGCGAAGTCATCATATGGCCATACTGGATAATGTTGGTTAAACCAGCTGACGTCAGGTGTACCACCGCTGTTGTCCGTGTCTATGAGGTCTATTCCATAATACTGAAGACCTTTCATGAGGCAAAACATTGTTTGATAATTTCCAGGATAAGTTGTCGAACCATGATTACCATTTGGATCTGATGTATAGCCCCATCCTGGGTTATCATTTAAATCTGTTGCATGCCAGTGTCTCTCGATAAAGTCCAGAGCCCTTTTGAATCGTGTACTAGTATCACGATTATCACCATAGAATCTCATCTCGAAAATTAAATTACCAGTTCTGAGCTCATTAGGAGGATAACCATCACCTGACCTGCTATATAAAGATCCGCCATCCAATGGGGAACCTGTATCATCATATTGTATATAGTCAATCCAATAGTCAAGTTCTCTTTTCACCCAATATGGAACCGTACAAGCAAATGCTGTGGCGCTTGGACGGGCTGTTATTGCTTCAGCTGCAGCAAGCCCAAGAGTGGCATATCCTGAAACTGAGTTGTCTGGAGGTTTAGGGGTAGGATCCTTGGCGCCGTTGTCAATTTCTCGATAAGCCCAGCCACCTTCTCCAGCTCCTTTATCTGCCTGAGCGAAGGCAAGCCAATCGACAACTTCCTGAGCAATTTCCCCAAACGTATCAGCGCCACCTGTATTGTCAAAATTAATGCCCCCTTCATTTTCATGGTTTGGTTTGCCACTAGCTGCAAGAGCAGTCAAAAAAATACCAGTCCCATAAACCCCTCCTTTGTAAGGGTCATCTGCTTTTCCTAGACATATTCCATAGCCATTTCCATTAGTATCAGGATTCTCTCCAAATACATTTGGAGGATTCACAACGGCATGGAATTGTAAACCAATTGGTTGTTTTCTAACATAAGTTCCAATATCCAGATGACCGCTTAATGGAGTAAATAAATACTCCCATCCAGCTATAATATTGCTTGAATAGATATAGTTACCATTAAATGGTGAATCATAGCCTAAATCATAAGCATAATCCTGTAGTTTTATGAGAACAAGAGCTGTATAAGCAGGCTGATTTCCCCAACTTCCGTTACCTAATTGCTGTGCAACAAGCCAAGTTATTCCATCAGTTATTGCCATAGGTATCTTAGCATCAGTACTGCAATAACCATAGTGATCTAAACCAGCATTATAATGACCTGAAATCTCTGAAACAGATAAAGCCCTATCATAAACAGCGACTTCATCAATTACACCCGCCCATGGTGTAGTAGATGGTTTAGCCTCATCCCAGCCAATCCACATGTCACCAGCAGAATCCATATTTTTACCACTACTTGCAGTGCCATCTTGAGAGCCATCTACATAAAAAGTAATAGAACTACCAGTTCTAGTGACAGCTACATGATGCCAACCAGTACCCCTTAAATCTGTACTACAAGGAATATAATTCGTTCCTTCTATCTGAATGAATAAACTCCCCTCAACAGCTTGGTCCCAAAGTGAAAGACCAAAGAGGAAACCATTAAACTCATCATCACCCCTATTAGATAAGATAGATGGAAAAGACTCTTGATTCTGGTCAGCATTAATCCATGCCTCAAGCGTAAAATCACCAGCCCCAAGGTTAAGGCTACTATCATGAGGTATCTCAACATAATCATCGATACCATCAAAACTAAAAGCCTGGTCAACCTGACCCGATACATAACCAGTTCCATAATATGTCCCATCGTTAGAACCATAGCAATCATCAGCATCGCCATCTCCTTTCCAATAACTTATCATCCCATCTGGACAGTTATCTGGACAAACTGCATTCACGGTTACTATTGCAGTTGATAAAACCATAACCGCAACTATCAGTAAAACACCAGCTTCTTTCAAAATAATTTTCTTATACATCTTTTTTTCTACCTCCCACGGATTACAAAATTAGTATAAATTTGTAATATATTATTCTGTTTTAAAAGTATTCATAACAATTGTTAATTACAACATTTTGTAACAATAAAACCCTGGTTTTTTTACAGACTGATTTCATTTACTCCAGTTTAGGCATTAATCTAAAACTCGTTTCTAAAGGAGTGGAATCATCTGTCCAATCATCAAGACATCGTTGAATAAGATGTCTGCTTCTCCAGTAGTCATCATGTTTCTTTTTGTATTTTTCAAGTAGTTTTCTTTTATCTTTATTCAAAACGCTGGGGAATAGAGACAAGCTACAGGGTGAAGAAGCATAGTTATAGACCAAAGACAACTTCAAAGAATTACATAATTAGGCTATTCTATTTCTTGTTCTCAGTGTTGATGTATAATCTTTGGATCCTTGCTGATGTCTTAGTTTGGTTGCATTTATTCGGATTTGTAGGAGACGGTCATAAGCTAACTTCAAAGTATTTTGGTACAATTTTGATGGCCATTGACCCAGGAGGATGACACATGTATAGTTTTTTATGGCTGTTTTTTCTATTTGGTTTAGTGTTGATTAGGTTTCTATCTCTTATTTTTTAGTTTTGAAAACTATTTAGGTTTGTATTTTTATTTTTTGTACTGTTTTGATGTTAAAATAAGTCATTAAGTTTGCTTGAAAAACCAGTTTTAGTCCGATTTAGAAAACTTTAAATCTACTTTCGGAACTACTGAATTGTCATAAAAGAAAAAAAGAGATAAGTTGTTTAGTTAACTTATTTCAAGGTTTTTTCCATGTGGAGATTTAATGCCCTTTAAAAACCAGTTATAATGCAAGCAACCTAGTGAATACTGGTAACCTTAGTAATAGCTGAAACAATGGAGAATCAAATAATCTGCTATGAGTAGTCCTGGATTTGCTAATAATCACTGAGGCGCCAACATCCAAATCAGCTTTTGAAAAAAGCGGATCGAAATTAGAATAAAGAACACCTATTTCCCAAGTTAAAACATCGCCCTTTTTAAGTAATACATCATAAAAGCCTATAGTTCCTTCTTCATTTTCAGCGGTGTCCACACTTTCATTTCCTATACTGTCACCATTTAACTGTACAAACAGATAGACTCTTCCTTCATCAAGCGCTCCATCACATCGAATGGAATATGTTATGAATAAGTCAGCAGTTTCCTGGCTTGAGATGAGTTGAATAATCAAGTTTTTTTCAGTTACAGCATCCGCAACTGTATTACCCTCGATTCCATCGCCATAAACGGTTGCAGTTCCTAAAGATATTTCATTATCTGCGAAAGTCGATTTCCTATTAGCTTGTTGTACACTTAGAGTTGTACTTGATGCAGTAGCGGCTCCTAATAATATAAATATGGTTATCATAGTTGTGATAACAATCTTTTTATTCACCTTTTTTCACCTCCAAAATATAAAAACATAATATATTATTTTAATTTAAACTTTATCTATCTGGCATAATTTTTTTATCTGATTTTCAAATAAAAAAAGTTTAGATTAAATGCTCTTATTGTAGTCCTAGTCGAAGTATTAGTCATTATAGTATTAGAAATAAATTAAGAAGACCTATTAAGTAGTTTTAGAGATTGTTCAATAGTAGTTTATTAATTTTTTTTATTTATAAAATCTATCAAAAGCAACTTTATGAACTAATCCAGTTAGATCACACACTTATTAACAAATAAAATCCCTATTTTTTTATATATTAGATTTACTCATCTAAATCGCCAGAACTCAACTATTTGCATTCCATGAATATTTTGCAATTCTTCATCAATTGACACATATCCTTGACTTTCTGTAAAATAACGCCAATAATGCTTTAATCCGAGAGTAAAACCATGAAATAAATTAGAAGCTTTTAGAAAAACAAGAAGAGAAACATTTTGAGTTTCTACAATAATTTCAAAACTATGAGGTATTATTCTTCCATTTTCTATATTAAAATCACTATCGATAAATTGTATGTCATCTGGTTCAATATTGATATATGTCCCATTTTCTTGAGCAATTACAAGAAATATTTGACTTCTACTTATCCTGGTGTCCATCATCACAAAATATACAATTGAATAGTCACTTGTAATTATTCTTCCCCAATACTAGCCAAAGTACAATAATGTTTGTAATCTTATATCCCAATTATGATCATGATAACCATTTCCAGTAACATTTGTCTCTATATCATTTACTTTTATTTTACCTTTCACATATGCCTTAGGAAGTATAGCTGCCCAGCCACCAGGAATAGTTTCACCTTTCCAACCTTTTGCTTGACCAATAAAATGTAAATCTACCCAGGTACTATCCATATCTAATGAAACATTATATATCCATTCTCCTGTCATCTCATGAATATAACCCTTCATAACTTGTTTTCCATCTACAATAAATAATGGAGTTTTAGTAGAAATAAAAAAATCATTATTGAAATATATTTGCTCATTATTGAAAACTGTCTCGCCATCTTTGAATATATGCAATGAAGTATATGCAAGTTTATAATTAATAACATCAAAAACATAGAAGATTATCTGGATACTGTAGTCATCATTTAATATCGTGTCAAAATACCACCATTCAGCAAAGTTACTCTCATTTGAACCATGGAAAGCATCATCTTCAAGTTCAATATCTTCAGGTGAAAAACCCAGTACATTAAACAGATTATTATTGGTATTGTCTTTGTCTCGGTCATGAAGATAATCAAGGTTTGATAATTCTTCTACTGTTGTTTTAACATTAATTCCAAACACATTTGAACCAATTGCTGAAACAAAAAACAAACAGATTATTCCAATGGTTAAGAAGTTTTTATTCAAAACCCTATATCTCCCTTCTAAATATATGATATTACAATTAAATATAAATGTATCTAAAATAAATATTATTTATAAAAATTTGTAAAAAAAAGAAAAGAGATTTTTTCATTTTTTCCTACCTCCCAAACAAAATAACACTGAAACATTGTATATGTTATGATTGTTTAAATTTTACTAAAAAATATACTATTAAAACAAATAAATACAAAACAGATTTAAATTTTTAAGTAAAAGTTTAATGGGGTCTAGTTGTAGAGGGAGGAAGGATAAGTAAAAAAAGATTTACTATACTTCCGTTATCTAGACTCCCATTATGAGGTAGGGGTAACAACTTTTCATTGATAAATTTAGTGTGATACTTTATATCAAAATACTAAATATTGTGATTTTAAGCGTTTCAAAGACTTATAAAACGAGCTAATAGTATATGTCTTAAATCCTTTGTTTTTGTATTGAATCTTATAATCTTGGCTTTAATCAAACAAAATAAAAAAAGAAGAGAGAAAATGATTTTTTCAATACACAAATATCTTTTTATTTGCTTATAAACATCATTTATGATATTTATATTAAAACAAAAAGTTAATATATATGTTGTTTATATAGTAAGTATTTACAATGAAAGAAAGACAATTTATAAACACGATAAAAGAACAAAACCTTCAAATAATTACAATTCCAGATGCAGCAAGAATAATAAATAAAAATAAGAAATATACAGTTTTATATCTCCAACGCCTTGAAAAACGCAAGATAATAAAAAGAATAGAAAAAGGAAAATATACATTAAAAGACACACCTGTTCTAGTAGTTGCAAGTAACCTGACAATACCTGCATATGTATCATTTCTAACTGGACTCTCATATTACAATCTAACAACTCAAATCCCAAGGATAACACAAATTGCTACAACAAAATCAAAAAAAAGAATAATTTATGAAAATGAAGAAATACAGTTTATTAATCTAAGACAAGTTTTTGGATATAGCAGAGAAAAAACTCAACATGGTTATATTTTTGTTGGAGAAAAAGAAAAAATCATAATTGATTCACTTCTTTTACCAAAATACTGTCCAATAAAAGAAACAATACATGCAATTAAAGAATCAAAATTAGATACTAATAAACTTATAAGTTATTCATTAAAAATGGATTCCATCGTTCTTCTTAAAAGATTAGGATACATTCTTGAACGTAAAAATATAGATATTTATCCAAAAGTTAAAAAATATTTGAACAAACGCTATGATTTGTTAAACCCTCAACTACCATCAAATGAGGAAAAAAATATTAAGTGGAAACTCAACATAAATGAGGGAATATAAAATATGTTAACGAGGAGAGATCTAATAGCCTATAAAGATATAACTGGTTTTAACCTTGGACAAGTTGAAAAAGACTATCTGCAAAATATTGTTTTATTAAATTTTTATAGAAAAATCAAAGATGAAATAGTATTTAAAGGAGGAACCTCTCTTCAAAAAACCTATGGGTTAAACCGATTCAGCGAGGATTTAGATTTTTCACTGAAAACAGAAACAAACATTGAACCTATTTTAAAACACATAATTACTAGTCTAAAAATATTTGGATTCCTTGCAACTAAAAAAAAATTAAAGGAAGATAAATTAGGAAACAATTATCAAATAAAAATTAAAGGACCACTTTTTAACGGAACTGAACAGAGCTATACTTTTATAAAAATGGAAATAAGTAAGCGAGAAAAAGTAATCATGCCTGTTGAAATAAATACAATAACACCAATATACAAAGATCTCCCACCTTATACACTTCCTTCAATGAATCTTGAAGAGGTAATGGCTGAAAAAATAAGAGCTATAATGACCCGAGATAGTGCAAGAGATGTCTATGATTTATGGTTTTTATCTCAAAAGAAAATCAAAACATCTACTTCGTTAATTAATATTAAACTCAAATATTATAAAAAAATATTTGATAAAGAAGAATTTAAAAAATCTGTTGAAAATAAAGAAAAAATATGGGATCAAGAAATGAAGCAACTTATACCTATTCTTATTAGCTTTAATAAAGTAAAGAATGATCTATTCCATCACCAATTTATTAAACAATAAAAATAGGAGAAAAAAATAAAAGGAAAAAGAAGATGGTATGATAATTCTTGAATGTTCGTGTTGCATAACCAAATTGAGATGATGCAACATGAAAAACAAGAAGTATTTTATTGGACTAGATGCCCATAAGGAAAAAACCACCTATGTGGTAAGAGACAGGATAGGAAACATCTTGTTAGAAGGCGAAGCTGCTACACTATACAATGAGCTTCATGAACGACTAAAGCCCTATCTTAAATCATCAATAATAGGAGTTGAAGCCTGTACAAGCTATTACACCTTGTATCAAAACTTTTTGAAAAACAATTACAGCATCAAAGTAGCCAACACAATACAACTCAGACAGCTTATTGCAAAGAATGACCGTCTTGATGCAAAAAGACTGTCTGAAATGCTCCGCCTGGGAACATTTCCATGTTCCTATATTCCAGATGAGAAAATCCAGCGTCTGAGAAGTCTTGTACAAATAAGACACAGTTTGATGGAAGAAAAAGTAAGATCTAATGTCAGGATACAAGCATTCCTAGACAGAAATGGCATTGTAATGCCATCTTACAAGGCATTTACCAAAAGATGGAGACATGCTCTAATGCAATATATGGGATCCTGTGAGATAAATCTGGAACTACGATACGGATATGACCACTATGTTTTCTTAGAGAAGAAAACAGAGCAATTAGATGAAGAAATGAAAGGCTATACACGTAAACACTGGAGAGTTGAATATGCAATTATTCAAAGCATTACAGGGTTTGGACCATTGCTCACATGTTACATTATTGCTCATATACTTCCCATCAGCAGATTCCAATCTAACCGGAAACTACGAAGATATGCAGGAGTTGTACCAACATTCCATGAATCAGGAGGTAAAACCTCCAAAGGACATATACCAAAAACCAGTAGTAGAAAAATACTACGATGGGCACTGATACAAGCTGCTAACACAGCTGGTAAAACTGATACGAAACTAGGCCGGTATTACCGGATGAAAAAACGACAGAAAAAAAATGCTGGAATCGCAAAGGTTGCAGTGGCGTCCAGTATGATAGATATAATCTATAAGGTGCTGACGACAAAGAAAACCTATAATCCTAAAAATATTTGTTGAGGCTTATATATGTATAAGATGGTGAGTGTCGGCTGCCCTTCTCTCTCATGGGCAAGCTTGTACCCTTTAAAAAAGAATGGGCAGCTAATGACTCACCATAGTGGGCTAATCCACACCCTCTCTCAAAAGTGTGGACCTGTACCCGTATAGAAGAGTGTCGTCGAAACGACCCTCACCATCAGTAATGTATAAATCAGAGGTGATAGATAAAGATAATGGAAAAGCAACACGAAATATATGTCATGAGAAAGGAAAAAGAGCCTCTTCCATGACCTATGAATTATCATAGAAGAGGCAGGAATAAGTCTTATATTTTTATTGTAATCCTAGTCATAAAAGTAGTCGGTGGAGTATTGGGAACAAGTTAAGATGACCTGTTAGGAAGTTAAGGAAAGTTGAAGTTTGTATTGCTTTGTTCCTTGGCATAGTAACACTAAGTGGATCAGACCATAGGCTTTCTATACCATAACTATCTCTTGCTTTAACTCTTATTTGATAATTTCCTTGTTTATTCCATTTATGAGAGGCACTACCCTTCTCCCCTGACGCAAATGGACCTACCCAATCACTTAAAGTGCTGTCATCCCAGTCAAATAAATAGTAAAGATCATCTCCATCAGGATCAGTGTTTGCAGAGGTATTATAGGTATATTCTGTACCCTTATTCCCATCTGTAGGACCAAAAATCGAGGGTTTATTTGGTGGTAATGAAACACCAGAAGCGATTAATAGAGCTTTATGTGCATTTATTCTACCATTAGCAATTTTATCATCAGTATTAATCCAATCAGAAGCTGTATTGATAAAATCTCTTACTTCTTCATTTGTAAGACTTAGATTGTATGAAATCAATAAACCAGCAAGACCTGCAACCATTGGACATGACATAGATGTTCCATCCATAAAATCATAATTCTTATTCATTCCAAAGAGGTTCAATATAACATTATAAGTAGGCATTGTTGAATAAATTCGAAATCCAGGTGCTGTAACGTCAACCCAATCTCCATATGTCGAAAATAAAGCAAGATTATCATCCCAGTCTGAAGCAGCAACTGCAATAACATTTTCATAAGCTGCTGGATAAAATTTATCAGAAAACGGATCGTTTCCTGAAGCAGCAATTAAAACTACATTATTTTCATAGGCATAATCTAAGGCATCTTTTATTGAATTTTTAGGAGAAGTACTTCCCCAGCTCATACTAATAACATCAGCTCCATTATCAGTTGCATATACAATTGATTCAACAGCAGCATCTGAATTCAATTTTCCTAATATTGTACCAGCTGCCCTAAGACACATAATTTTACAATTCCAACTGGTTCCAGCAACTCCAATTCCATTATCTGTAACAGCAGAAGCAATACCAGAACAATGAGTACCATGTCCATAATCATCTAATGGATCATTATCTGGTGCAGGATTGGAAATACTTTCACCAACAAAGTCCCATCCTATTCTATCATCAATATAACCATTGTTATCATCATCGATTCCATTATCAGCAATTTCTTCTTCATTTATCCAAATATTTCCTTCAAGATCAGGATGAGTATAATCAACACCCGTATCAATTATAGCAATTGTTACATCTTGACTGCCTGTTTCAATATCCCATGCTTCTGGGGCATCAATATCTGCATCTTCAGTACCATAAATTCCCAACCAAATTTCTTGTCCGGTGTTATGAAGACCATATTGTTTATTGAAAAATTTGTCATTTGGAGTACTAAATAGGCTGAGAAGATAATTTGGTTCTGCATATTGAACAAATGGTTTTGATGAATATTCATCTACAATTGATAAAATATTAGAGTCCTCTGGGACATTAAAAATATAAATATTATCAAGAATTGTATTTTCATGATTTTTAAATATTTTAATCATAGAACTTACTTGATATTTTTTATTTAATTCATTTATATCTGAGGGGTAATTTTTAAAATCTTCAGTAAACTTAACTATAAATTCCCCTGACACAAATTCAAAATTTTGATTATCCAAAAAATTTATTTTTTTGATAATATATCCATTTATACTTGGTAAAATACAAGCTCCAACAAATAGGATTATAATTCCTATAACCAAACCTTTCCTAAAAACAAAATTTTTCATTTTTTCCTACCTCCCATTTAATATTTGAAACTTGTAATAAAGTAGTTTAATTAAAAGATTTCTAAAAAATTAAACAAATAATATAAAAACTGATTTCAAAACAAAAAAGATAAAGAAAAAAGATTACTCTTCAATTGAAACTCATTTGTTCGTTCTTCGTTTTTAAATCTTTCATATGGAATCCAAAGAGATCATTATAAATTGATGTTTAAAATCTTAAAAGAAATCACCAACGTTCAAAAAACAATGCTTAAAGCACATCTTATCCCTTAAGTTTCCAATTCATATTTTTAACGCAAAAACCCCCAATCCATCAGATATAAAGCCTAAATAAAATTTAAACAAAAAAAAATTGAAATTAAAACAATTAAATAATAATGTGATTTAATACAAATAATTCAAAGTGATTTTCAATATATTTAAACTTTAAAAAAGGAAGTTGAAGAGAATATACACCTTCTTGGTAAAGTGGACCTAAAAGTATTGCATTAAAAGATTTATTAAAAGAGCGTTAACTCATTTAACAAACTTGTAAAAACAAAACCTTAAAGTGTCTCTAATATCCACCAAATAATATAGCCTTTAACGGTCTTAACTAAAATCTAAAAACCCACCACCTCTCAGCTCTGTTCAAAATCCGGTTGGTAAAATCAGTCCTAGCCCTTCAAAATATTGTCTCATTTCCACTGAAGAAAAAAACACCTTTTAATCATTTCCAAAATCTGGTTGGCATATATTACGTTAGCCCTGTCCAATATGTCTCTCAAAAACCTGTATTATTTCCAATATTCGGGTGGCAAACTGGATTTAAAATTCAAGTGATAACATTTCCAAAATTTAGTTGGTATTTTCCAGAGCCAGATCAGAGCTTCAAGCAACTCATTTTAAAACAAATAGCTAAATTCTAGGTATCCATCCTATTTATAGCGACAATTCCCCTTTTCTTAATGCCTCAACAGGCGACAGCATCGATGCTTTTTTTGCAGGAATCGCAGCTGCAAGCACTGAAAGTGTTACAGGCAAAACAAGCGCTATCAAAAGGGTCAGCCAGTTAATAATAAAACCAACTTTTAGCTGAGTACCTGCAATAAACTCTACACTAAGCCCATATAAATTCACAAGATTCATTACAACAAACGATAATATAATTCCCAAAATGCCAGCAATTAGACCTATGATTAACCCCTGGTATAAGAAGATCTTAAAGATCACTCTATCCCGCGCACCAAATGCTTTCAGTGAACCAATCTCCCGCGTTTTACGCATTATAATAGAATCCATTACATATTTTATAGTAGCTCCGCACAAAAACAAGGTAACAATAATACTCCCCCATAGCATTATTGTTACTACATCTTGCATGGATCCTGCAATATATACTAAGAAATCATGCCAACTGTAAACCTTCAAAAAAGGAACAATACTACTAACCTCTTCTTTTACTTGCTCAGAGTGCCCTATAGGGTCTAGCGAGTGCAATGGATCTGGTGCTTTAACTATTACAACATCCCCCCGGTCACGGTCAATTTTTATAGGACTATAGCCACGGAATGTGCCAACTCCCGGTATATGCCAGTCTTTGCCAGTTATCTCTCCGTATCTTTTTATCTCTCTAAGTGAATCAGCATGCATAAACCACATCAAGGCATCCAAAAGAGGGGTACCGCTTTCATATAAACCTATAACCTTAACATTAATTGTAGCATAACTCGTCTCTCTTCCAGACACACTTAATGTAAGTGACAAAGTCTTACCTACATCTATTGAAGGATGGATTTTTGCTGATGTAGCGCCAACAATTATAGGATAGGGTTCATCGCCCTCCAAAAGTTTTTCACCTGAGCCCCATGAAAAATCAGGTAATTTTCCAGGGCCTTCTATTTCAATATATAGCGGAGTATGCCCTCTTAAAATTGGGTCACTATCTCTAAAAAATCTACCTTTAACTATCTTATTTGCAATTCCTGAAATTTCGTTGTCTTTTTCTGGAGAGATTCCCTGGATAGTACACGCATCAACTGCTTCCCCGGCAGTACCTAATCCATATGTTCCTTGAGCCGTTACTCTAATCGCGGTCTTATAGCCTGGAAGGTCTCTTTCTACTCTCCTAGCTATCTCCCCTGCATTTTTTAGCTCAAAAGTGGTACCATATAAATCTCGAATATTACTGTCCTCATCAACGATTACTGCATCAGAAGTTACAAGTTTAGTAGTGTCATCCACAACCTGTGTCATATAATTCAAATAAGCATTCTCAAGCATGAAAGAAGTCATTGTAAGGGCAATAACAATAATTATTATTGTATAGATTCTCTTGTGATCTTTTAATTCCCCAATGGCTAAACGACTACTAATCCCCACGCTTACCATCTCCTGTGGCTTTGCCAAGATTTTTTACCACTTTTATAAAATCTTTAGATTTTCCGACAGTGTCGCCCACGAGCCTTCCGTCTTTCAAAGCAACAGTTCTATTTCCATAGCTTGCTATGTGAATATCATGAGAAACAAAAACAGAGGTTACATTTCTCGTTTTGTTCATCTTGACAAGAAGCTCCATAATCTCTTTACTACTGTCTGAATCTAAGGCACCGGTGGGTTCATCTGCAAGAACGAGAACAGGCTCATTGATGAGAGCACGTGCAATAGCAACCCTTTGCTGCTCACCACCAGACAAATGTATACCTTTATGATCCGAACGATGAAGAATGCCTACCTCTTTTAACAAAATTTGCGCTCTCTTTTCTAACCCTGAAGAATCTTTTTTCATTATTAGACCGGGTAAAATCACATTTTCTAAGACCGTCAAGCGCGGTATAAGATTATAATTCTGAAACACAAATCCGAGCTTCTCCCCCCTAAATAAAGCGATTTCTTTACCACTGATATTGGACGTATTCTTTCCATCAATATACACCTGGCCCGAAGATGGCCTATCTAAAAGACCCATGCAATGTAGAAGCGTAGATTTACCACAACCCGATGGACCAATAATAGAAACAAACTCCCCCGGATAAACCTTCAACGAAACACGGTCCAACGCATTAACTACATTGCCATAATCATCGTACTTTTTAGATATACGGTCGAGTTTGATGATAGGATTTCGCGTTTTAGGCATGGCATCTCTGAGTTAATAAGAAAAAACCAATATAAAAAATTACTGATAAATACTATTAAATAAATTAAAAGATAGATATAGAATACTAAATTAATTGCCTAATTTATCCTACGTAATGTGATATTCCTTTGTCGTCATCTTTCTTATCGTCTGCTTTTGCACTTAAAATATCAATTAAAAGTATCACATGGAGTGGTACGATCCTTATTTTACCTGCCCTATCTCCGTGACTTGCACTAAGTTCTATTAAAAGACCTGTTTCATCAAGACCAATAGAGATAAAACCCTTGAATACTCCTTCAGTTTCAAGAACAGTGTCTCTTCCACCAAGAGATGTTATTTTATATTCAGAGCCTTCTGTCAATCCCATCTTTTCTTCTTTATTCATTCGATGCCCTTCCTTTGTTTTTCAATAAGTTTCTGTAAGTGCTCAACAGTTTTGCCATAATTTTCTATTGCCACTTTAAGATGAGCTTCGACAAAGGTCCAAGCTTTTTGAATGTTTCCATACCTCAAACGATAGGCTTTCTTATTCTGTTGAGTATTCTCATCTAAAACCTGAATTTCTTCGAGAATATCAAATCCTTTGAGCTTGTTAAGATGCCTATAAACTGTAGGTTTTGATGTATTGAGTTTAGCAGAAATTTCATCAACATACCATGCTTTTGTTGGATGCTTTAAGAAAAAATCTGAAAAGAGCTTAAAAGGAACACCCGGATCGGCGCCTTTGGATAGGTAACCGATTTGTTCAAAAAATTTCTTTGCAACGATATCTGGGTCATCTTCACCAACTAACGGAGTATTACTAACTATCTGCATCTCAAATACCATATAAAACACCTCAAAGTGGAATGCAATAACCAATTTATAAGATTTGTTTAACTATGAAAAGGAAAAGAGATAAATGGGTATAGAATAAACCTTAAAATCATAAAATAGGTAGATACTTATCGATCTCCCATTTTGTAACCTGAGTTCGATATTCCCTCCATTCATTTTGTTTAACATGTAAGAAAGCATTGAAAATATGATCACCAAGTGTTTCTTTTACAAGACTGCTGCCTTTCATGAAAGAAAGTGCATGCCCAAGACTTTCAGGCAGATGATGAATATTGTATTTTTCTTTTTCTGTCTCTGATAGCTCATAAATATTTTTTTCAACAGGGGCAGGAGGATCTAATTTCCCTTCGATACCCTTTAACCCTGCAGCAAGCATAACTGCAAATTGCAGATAGGGGTTTCCAGACAGATCTGGGCTTCTCAATTCACACCTAGTGCCGTTTCCTCTTCCAGTTGGGATGCGTATTAATGCACTTCTATTTCTGTTAGCCCAAGAGATATACGTAGGAGCTTCATATCCCGGGACAAGTCTCTTATATGAATTAACTATTGGATTAAGTATAACAGTAATTTCCTTTATGTATTGGATTAAACCAGCAATGAACTGTTTAGCTAATTTACTCAATTGATCGTCGTCCTTCGGATCATGAAAAGCGTTTTTTCCATTCTTTGTAAAAAGAGATAGATGAGTATGCATGCCTGAACCATTTAAGCCAAATGTTGGTTTAGGCATAAACGAAGCGTGTAGTTCGTGTTTTCGTGCAATTACTTTTGTTACATACTTTAAAGTTATTACTCTATCAGCAACAGTAAGGGCATCGGAGAAGTGGAAATTTATCTCATGTTGCCCAGCTGAGACCTCATGATGCGATGTATATGTATCTATTCCAAAAGCTTTGAGGGCAATAGAAATATCTGATCGAACACCTTCGGCAAGATCACGATGAGATAAATCAAAATAGCCTGCAGCATCATTTGGAATCAATGTAGTATCATCACCATTTTTTTTAAACAAAAAGAATTCGCACTCAGGTCCGGTATTATAAATATAACCTAATTTTTTAGCTTTGCTTACAACCCTTTCAAGTACGTATTTTGAATCTCCAATGAATCGTTTCCCATTTGGCTCATAGATATCACAATTGAGCTTTGCTGTTTTTCTTTTTTCAATTTCTTCTGGCAAAATTACAAAACTTTTGGGATCAGGTTTTGCAATTTTATCTGATTCTTCAATGGTTGCATAACCCGCAATAGAAGATGCATCAAAAGGTATACCATAATCCAAGGCTTCTTCAAGTCTGCCTGGAGGAATTACGATGTTTTTTGGCATACCAAGAATATCAATAAACTGCATGCGAACAAAAAGAACTTTTTCCTTTTTTACTCTATTTAAGACATCTTCTTTGGTATTAATTCCTGTGCTCATCTATTCCCTTTCTCCTTTACCTAAAATAAACTTAGATTTTATATTGTATGTGTTTATATGTATTAAAAGTTGATTTTACTTTTTGTTTCCCGTCTGGCATATAAAGAATACTAATGGCGGTTTAGCCATTGAGTATTTTATTTGCATCTTTTTCATCTACCTCAGTTATGTATGGGATGTTGCTAACATCTGCTGCTTCTTTAGTCAACGCAGCAATGTCATCCCGCGAGATATATTCCAATGAGAACTTACGACATCCAGCCATAATTTGCCGCAGACCCTGGTGAAGCCGCTCCATATATGTATAAACACCCATTGCACCTGTTGGAAGTTTTTCAAAGTCTTTTCCAAACTTTCTTTTAAGATCAGGAGCGGTAACAAAAATCTCTTCAGGGGTATTGCCGAATCGTTCAATGTAGACCGGAACCATTCCCTCATCGATTTTTTTGCCAATTGTCTTGCCAACCATGGCTGCTGCAAGCGGTGCTCTTGCCATACCTATGAGTTTAAAGTATGGTGCACCAAGTGCTAAGCCTTTCATCATCTGATCTTCAAATGAAAAACCACCTGCTATAGCGATATCTGGAACATATTTGTCATTCTTTGCAAGTTTATCAGCATACTTATAAAGCAATGAATGCAGTTCTACTTCCGGTACGCCCCATTCATTCATCATCCTCCATGGGCTCATACCACTCCCTCCACCCGCAGCATCAACTGTTAAGAGATCGATCTCTGCTTTAGATGAAAACTTTAATGCCTGTGCCAGGGCTACAGGTCGATATGCACCTGTTTTCAGGAAAACATGTTTTGCACCCACGTCCTTGAGTTCTTTCACTCGTTTTAAGAAAGCATCTTCTGTTACCATGCCCACTCTTGAATGTCTTTCAAATTCTTTGAAATTACCATGTTCAAACGCTTTGATTATATTCGGATCCATTGGGTCAGGAATAACAATATATCCTCTTTTTTTCAAAAACTGTGCTTTCTTTAGTTCCTTGATTTTTACTTCCCCACCTATGTTCTTAGCTCCTTGTCCCCATTTAAGTTCAACCGCATCTACATCTAGTTCAGAGATTGCATATTCGTGGACACCCAGGTTCGTGTCTTCTACATTTGCTTGTACAACTATTGCACCGTATCCATCGCGTTGCCATTTCTTATAGAGGTTTACCCGCCATTCAAGTTCTGGCGAATATTTTACCTTCCCTTTAACAATCTCTGATTTTGGGTCCATCCCACATACGTTTTCACCGATGGTAAGGATTATGCCAGACATTGCTGCGCCTATCGCTAATCCTTCCCAGTTGTTTTTTGCAATAGCTGTTGATCCAAGCCCAGGAATGACTACGGGCGCCCTAAGTTTGATTTTTTTATCTTTTCCAATTTTTGTCTCTAGATTTACGTTAGAAAATATTGCTTTGTTACTATCTGCTTCTATTCCTTGTGCACCTTCAACTCCTCCAAGTATTGTAAAATAGGAGAGATCCACAGGATAGTTTTTTTCACATGCTGTTGTTATAATCCCAAATGGCTGAGGATATATTACCTCATGGCCCCGATAGGCAGATTTCCCTATCTCACACATTCCTATGCAACCATCAACACATGTTGCACACATTCCACTAAGCGAACTTATCGCTCCTTCTGTTCTGTTTTTACTCAGCGTAGCCGCAGATGCGTTTATTTTTGTTAATGCCATATTTTTCCCTCCAATTTAATCTATCATTCTTTTTCTTTATTCTTTTTTCTCCCTAATTCCTTATAACACCATCCGCATGTTCCCAAAAAACACATTTTATCATCCTCATCCTCCAGGCAGACTGGTAGAACATTTGCACAACTGCCGCATACATCGCCGGGTGGGCCTGGGCCTTGGCAGCGTAATTCACAAGCAGGACAAATATATATACATGCGCCACATGTCCTGCAAACATCAGATTTAATGTCAAACGGGGTTGTAATCTTTCTATCTTTTCCCCTGTTTACAAAGCCTATTGCTTTTGCATCCATCTGTTCAGCACACATACGAACACAAAGCCCACAAAGGACACAATCGCCTTGTTCTACTTTGAATCGCACTTTTGTTACTTCCATTGCTGCTGCAAGATCTTGAATTGTTTTTGATGATGGACACATGGCAAGTAGCAGTTCTACCAGCACTTTTCTGGCTTCTACAACCCGTTTAGAGTTAGTTCTGACAAATAGTCCTAGTTCTGCAGGGTATGTACATGATGAAACAAGTTTCGTGTTGTCTCCTTTTCCTATTTCTACAATGCATAAACGACATGCACCATAGTCTGTTAAACCATCATGGTGACATAATGTGGGAACGGGTATGCCATAAAATTGGGCAACATCTAATATGGATGATCCTTCTTCTACTTGGACATCAAGACCATCTATAGTCATTTCTATCATTTATGCTGCCTCCTTAGCTCTTTTTTCTTGTTCCATTTTTTCCTGCAGTTCTATTTCCAGGTCACACCGTAAACAACGTTTCGCTTCTTTCATGGCCCTGCTCTTTGTGTAGCACATTTCAACCTCTTTGAAATTGCCCTTCCGATCGTATGCAGATAATGTTTTTGGTTTTTGCATACTATATTTTACAGGTTCAGCTTCGGGGTCAAAGAAAGTATCGACCTTTTTATGTTCTCTCCAAGGATATTTCCTTGTTCTGTCTTTTGTAAGATATTGATCTATTGCTACTGTTGCATGTTCCCCTGCAGCAACTGCTTTAATTACTGTGGATGGCCCAGAGGCAACATCGCCTCCTGAGAAAACACCTGGAATGCTTGCTCTTCCATTTTTATCACATTTTATTGTCCCATCGGCATTAGTTTCAACATCAAGACCGGTAAATAGTTCTGTAACATCAGAGAATTCCCCTATTGCAGGTATTACAATATCAACATCTAAGAAAAAGTTACTGTTTTTAATGGGAACTGGTCTTCTCCTCCCCTCTTTATCAAATTCTCCTTGTTTCATTTTTATACATTCAATACTTTTTACCTTCCCTTGTTCCCCAAATATTTTTTCGGGGGTAGTTAAATATTGTATTTCTACTCCTTCATATTCAGCTGCTTCAATTTCTTCTTCATATGCTGGCATTTCTCTTCGCGTTCTCCGATAGATGAGGGTTACTTTGCTAGAACCCATACGTAACATGGTTCTTGCAGCATCAACAGCAGAGTTCCCACCGCCTATGACAACAACTTTTTTACCAACAGGTGATGCTATTGGTTTATCAAGGTTAATGTCCCGCAACAGGTCAACTGCTTGAAAAACGTTTTCTAAATTCTCTCCAGGGATGCCTAAGCGCCGATCTCCATACATCCCAACGGCAACAAAGAAAGCCTCATATCCTTGAGACCATAATTGAGAAAAGGTAATGTCTTTCCCAACACGGGTATTTAATTTTATCTCCACACCTAGTTTTTTAATGTTGTCGATTTCTCGTTGTAAAATATGTTTTGGTAAACGATATTCAGGAATTGCTACTGCCAGCATTCCACCAGCAACAGGTAAAGCCTCGAAAACTGTTGGTTCATATCCTAAACGAGCTAGGAAATATGCGCAGCTTAACCCTGCAGGCCCTGCACCGATAATTGCGACCTTAAAAGGCATTTTTTCTTTTGGGATTTTTATTTCAGGATATTCAATATGGTTTTCTTCATAATCTCCAATGACTCTCTTCAGCGTTCTAATAGCAACAGATTCATCAATTTGATTCCTTCTACATTTAGACTGGCATTGATGATCACAGACACGGCCGCATATAGATGGAAACGGGTTTGTATCCAAAGCTAGGCTTAATGCTTCTTGGAATCTCCCTTCACCAATTAACGAAATATATCCAGGAACATTCATCCCCATGGGACAAGCATTCTGGCAGGGAGAAATATATAAATCTCTACAGACACCTGCAGGACATTTCCTATCCCTAATATGGGTTTCATATTCATCACGGAAATATTTAATGGTGGATAATACAGGATTTGCAGCAGTCTGGCCAAGACCACACATTGATGTGTCTTTAACAACATGTGCGAGCTCTTCAAGGAGTTCTATATCTCCTTCTTTTCCCTGTCCTTTAGTAATATCTGTTACAATCTCTGCCATTCGTTTGATACCTTCACGACAGGATAGGCATTTCCCACAGGATTCATCTTGAAGAAATTCCAAGAAATATCTAGCGACATCTACCATACAGGTGTCTTCATCCATGATGACCATGCCGCCGGAGCCTATTATTGATCCAGCTTCTTTGAGTCTCTCATAATCTATAGGGGTGTCGAGAAGTTCCTTTGGTAGACATCCACCAGATGGCCCCCCTGTTTGAACTCCTTTAAATGATTTTCCATCAGGGATCCCTCCACCAATTCCATATATCATGTCTTTTAGCGTGAGTCCCATTGGGACCTCTACTAATCCCGTGTTGTTTATTTTTCCTACAAGTGAAAAAATCTTTGTTCCCTTGCTTTTTTCTGTACCAATCTTTGAATACCATTTTGCTCCTTTGGAAATAATGAGCGGAATGTTTGCCCATGTTTCAACGTTATTGATGTTTGTAGGTTTCTTCCATAGTCCTTTTTGCGCAGGGAATGGTGGACGTTGCCTTGGTTCACCTTTTTTCCCTTCGATGGAGGCTATTAGCGCTGTTTCTTCACCACATACAAATGCTCCAGCACCTCGTACAATTTTTATATCAAAATCAAAATTGGAACCTAGAATATTTTTATCCAGCAGACCATATTGTCGTGCTTGTTTTATTGCGTTTTTTATCGTTTTTACAGCAATGGGATATTCATCTCGTATGTAAACAAATCCTTCATTGGCACCTATTGCATAAGCACCTATAATCATTCCTTCAAGTATGCGGTGAGGGTTTCCTTCAAGCAACCCCCTATCCATATATGCACCAGGATCGCCCTCATCTGCATTACAAACAATATACTTTGTATTGCCTTTTGCTTTTCTACAAAAACTCCATTTAAAACCTGTGGGAAAACCTGCACCACCTCGTCCCCGTAGTCCCGATTGTTTAACTTTTTCAATTACCTCTTCCTCCGTCATTGCCGTCAATACTTTAGAGAGGGAGGAGTACCCATTAATCCCAAAATAATCCTCAATATTTTGAGGATCTATAAGTGCGTTATTTGCCAATATGTTTCTAGTTTGCTTTCTATAAAAAGGGATATCTTCCTCTTTAATTACTTTCCTATTTGTTTCGGGGTTGGTATACAACAGACGCTCTATAGTTTTCTTTTTCATCACCGTTTTTGAAACAATTTCTTTTACATCAGCTAGTTGTAAGCTTACATAGAATATTTCTGCAGGTAAAACTGTTAGATGTGGCTCTATCTCACAAAAACCGTGACATCCTGTGATTTTTATATCTATTTTTGATGCCAAACCATGTTGTTTAAGTTCCTTTTTAAGAGCAGTGACAACCTTATCAGCACCTCGAGCAATACCACACGTTCCAGTTGCTACTACTATACAGGGTTTGCTATCCTTTTTAACTTTAAAAGAAGCGATAATTTTTTTCAACTCTGCAGGTGTTTTTATTTTTTTCATTACTATCCCTTGAAAAATGTCGAATATACATTGTAAAAAGCTTTCAATTCTGTTTCTAAATCCTCAAATTCAAGGAGATGTTTCTTACATCCCTTACGTGAACATATCTGAATTTTTCCTCCTTCTGCAAGATTCATTAATACCATTTGAGCATTGCATTTATTACACATCCTATTGCTCATTAAACTAGCATTACACCATGGGCAAAAGAGTGTTAACACGTCCTCCTCAGAGACAGAGGACGGGATTTTTGAAGTATGGCTCCCATAAAGGGAACTTAAATATAACTCGCCTTTTTTCCCTTCACACTCAAATAACAAACATGCAGAAGGATGCCCATCGATAATGTGTTTTTCATCTAGTAAACTGTGTTTGCAATGAGGGCATTCTACGTTGAGTTGTATCATAATATTTTTCCTCCTATTTTTTTTTCGAATATTTTTTAAGAGTTGAGGCAACCTTTTTTGGATTCATCTGGCCATAATACTTGCCATCTACTACCACCAAAGGCCCTAAAGCACATGCTCCAAGGCATCTTACTGTTTCAAGAGTGAAGTTTTTATCTGGTGTTGTCTCTCCAACAGTAATGCCCAATTGGTTTTCTAATTCTGATAAAACTTTAGGCCCTCCGCGGACATGACATGCAGTTCCTGAACATGCTGTTATAATGTGTTTGCCACGAGGTTTTAAACTAAAAGATTTGTAAAAGGTTACTAAACTATAAACATCCATCAAGGAAATATCCATTTTTTCAGAAACGTATTTCAACGTTTCTTGAGGGAGCCAACGATTTATTACTTGGAGATCTTGTAATATCGATATAAGAGATGATTTCTTGTAATCATATTTTTTTAATATTTTGTCAATGTCTGCTTTTTTCACTAAAAGCACCCCCTTATATCTTGATAAGTGAATTATTATTTCCTTTTAATAACTTGCGATATAGTTGATGTATTTGTGTTAAATAATAGATATTTTAATATAATAAAGTAAAGGAGGTAGTTTTTTTCATGCAAAAAAGATTCCTTTTTTAATAGCATTGGACACTAATGTTTTAATAGAGGTTGGTAATACGGGTCACCACTAACACATAGGAGGAATAATAATGGAAAACAACGTCGAAGATTTTATGAAAAAGGTTATTGAGAAAAACCCTGGTGAAAAAGAGTTTCATCAAGTCGTCCGAGAGGTTATAGAAAGCATAATGCCGTTCATTGAGAAAAACCCTAAATACAAAAAGGCTAAGATCTTAGAACGGATGGTCGAGCCGGAGAGAGTTATTATGTTTCGTGTTCCATGGGTAGACGATAAAGGTGAAATTCAGGTAAATCGCGGTTATCGTGTTGAATTTAACAGCGCGATTGGTCCATATAAAGGAGGTCTTCGTTTCCATCCAAGCGTAACCCTCAGCGGTCTTAAATTCCTTGGCTTTGAACAGACGTTTAAAAACAGCCTGACAACTCTTCCAATGGGCGGAGGGAAAGGTGGCTCTGATTTTAATCCAAGAGGAAAATCAGATGGTGAACTCATGAGGTTTTGCCAATCATTTATGTCTGAACTTTTCCGTCATATAGGCCCAAATACAGATGTCCCTGCAGGCGATATTGGTGTTGGTGGTAGAGAAATTGGTTATTTATTTGGTATGTATAAAAAACTTAAAAATGAGTTTACAGGCGTTCTTACTGGTAAAGGACGTAATTGGGGTGGAAGCTTAATTAGACCTGAAGCAACCGGTTTTGGTGCTGTTTATTTTGCTCAGGAGCTGTTAAAAACTAAAGGCGAAGATTTCAAAGACAAAATTGTGACTATTTCTGGGTTTGGCAATGTTGCCTGGGGCGTAGCATTAAAACTTGATCAATTAGGCGCAAAAGTTGTAACATTATCTGGCCCTGATGGATATATTTATGACAAAGATGGAGTTAAAGGAGAAAAAATTGACTATATGCTTGAAATGCGTGCTTCTAACAATGATAGAGTTGAAGATTATGCTAAGAAATACGATGTTCCTTTCTATGCAGGTAAAAAACCTTGGGATATTAAATGTGATATCGCTATGCCCTGTGCAATTCAAAATGAGTTGGTTGGTGACGATGCAAAAACTCTTATCAAAAACGGTTGTAAGTTAATCGCAGAGGTTTCTAACATGGGGTGTACGCCTGAAGCTGCTAAACTTGCAACTGAAAAAATTGCGTTCGCTCCTGGTAAAGCAGTTAATGCTGGTGGTGTTGCTGTCTCGGGTCTTGAGATGTCTCAGAACAGTATGAGATATAACTGGACATCTGAAGAAGTTGATGCAAGATTACATCAGATCATGAAGGATATTCATGAAGCATGTGTTAAACATGGGAGAATTTCAGAGAATAAAGTTGATTATATAAAAGGCGCAAACATTGCCGGATTTGTAAAAGTTGCAGATGCAATGCTAGATTATGGGGTGATTTAAAACAAAACCCTCCCTTTCTCCTTTTTCTAATTTTCATAAAGCACGATGCCCAGTATCAATAAAGGGGTTTGTGCAATAAATATACATAATTTACTAATTCATTCCCAGCTAACTTCCAGATTACCATAAACAAATAACTAAATAACAAATAAAGGATTTGAAACTGCGGGATGAAAAATGTATAAAGAACACCCTGAATTTGAAGAGCCTGATGATGAGACAATAATTTGGCGATATGTAGATTTCACAAAGTTCATATCTTATTTGGTTAGAAATGCATTATTTTTTGTTCGAAGCGATAAATTATTTGACAGATATGAAGGGAAATATACCGAGGTAGATGTAAAATTATGGGAGAAAATATTAAAACCTAAGATAAAAATGAAACAAACAGAAGTATACGATGAGTTTAGAAAAAGTGTTAACTTAAGTAGTTGGCATATGAATGAAAATGAATCAGCTGCCATGTGGGAAATATGCCTTCAAAGTAATGAAGGTGTTACCATACAATCAACCTTTAAACGATTGAAAGATAGTTTTAATCCTCATAAAGAAGACGAAATTCATATTGGTAAAGTGAAATACGTTGATTATAGAAAGGATAGTATACCTAAAGGAAACATCTTCAATCCATCTCTATACAAACGCAAAGCCTTCGAACATGAACGAGAGCTGAGAGCAGTTATTATGAAGTTTGCCCCGCAAGAAGAAACAATTGGAAAGCATATTTTGTATGTTGATCCAAAATGGTTTGGAATCCATGTTAAGACAGATTTAAATATCTTAATCGATAAAATCGTTGTTTCTCCAAATGTTCCTGATTGGTTTATAGATTTAGTCATATCTATTGTAAAAAAATATGAATTAAATAAAAAGGTAGAGCCATCTGAATTATCTAAAGGTCCACCATATTAAGATTATCATTTATTATGCAGTTTAATTCTTAGCATGGTTTATTGTGTAAAGTCTCGATAAAGACAAAAAGTATTATCTTTCTACTTGTTATTTAGAATCAAAAATTCTACACGGGAGAACCTTATGATAATGGAAGATTCCGAAGAAAATTATGAGCTTCGAAGACATATTTATTATACACTCATGCCGTTCAAAGTGAAGGAAATTCTTCTCGTATCAAGTTTATATGACTCATTTATTATCGAGGAAGAAGGCCTCATCTCTGAATTAATTATAGGGGAATATCAACATCTTCTTCTGAGTCAACCGCCGCGTATCACCCGTGTTTCTTCAGGGGAAAAAGCTTTAACAAAGTTAAAAAATCACAAATATGATTTGGTTATTACCTTGTCAAAAAACATAGGCATGGATCCATTTGCTTTCGGTAAAAAAATAAAGAATTTACATCCAGACCTGCCTGTAGTCCTCTTAGCAATTGATAGTGCTGATATAAATCTTATTGAGCAAAAAAACAATAAACGAAGTATCGATAAATCCTTTTTCTGGACAGGTAACCCAACTCTATTTCTTGCAATTATAAAACATGTCGAGGATACTATGAATGCTCGTTGTGACACCATCAATGGGAACGTACGCGTAATCATCATGATTGAAGATTCCATCCGTCATTATTCCATGATTCTCCCACTCATTTTAGCTGAAGTTGTTAAACAAACACAGCGGATCCTTTCTGAAGATCTTAACGAAATGCAAAGATTGTTAACTCGAAGAGCTCGACCTAAAATACTTCTTGCTGAAACGTTTGAAGAAGGCATGGCATTGTATGCACAGTACAAGGAATATGTTCTCGGCATCATTTCGGATGTTAGTTTCAAACGTAATGGTAAAACAGATCAAAATGCAGGTTATGATTTTATACAATATATTAAACGAGAAAACAGGCACCTGCCAACTCTTATACAATCGTCTCTACCAGAAAACAGAGCAAAAGCTGAATCTATAGGCGCCTATTTTTTGGATAAAAACTCATTAAATCTGGTAGAAGACTTTCGGCATTTCCTTTTAAAACATCTCGGATTCGGAGATTTTGTTTTTCTCCTACCAAAAGACGAAAAATATGTTGATAAAAATGCAAATTTGGAAACCATCCTACACATTCAAACAACTGAAGTCGCACATGCATCAAACATGAAAGAATTCGAAAAAGCTCTACAAAACATTCCTCTTGAGTCACTACGGTTTCATGCAGATAGAAACAATTTTTCTAACTGGTTGATGGCCCGTGGCGAGTTTAAACTTGCAACTGAGTTACGGTCCAGAACACCATCTGATTTTACTGATCTAAATGAAGCTAGAAAATATCTTATAAGCATGTTCAATGAACGCCGCAGAGAGAAACAACATGGCGTGGTTACAGATTTTTCACTACAAACATTTGAGTTTGATTCATCTTTTACCCGGCTTAGAGGAGATTCTCTTGGCGGGAAGGGACGAGGGATTGCTTTTATGAACGCACTCTTGGCAATATCCAATCTCAAAGAAAAATATAAAAACATCAAGATAACAATCCCAAATGCTGTTGTAATTGGAACGTTAGAATATGACAGATTCATCTCAGTTAACAATCTTATTAAAGCTATAGACAAAGAAGGAATCACTGATAGAGAGATAGCACAAACTTTTCTAAAGGGCAAAATTTGTGATGAATTAAAAGAAGACCTCTCTAGAGTATTGCAACATTTCAAAACTCCACTAGCTGTCAGATCTTCAAGTCTTCTTGAAGATTCTCAGAATCATCCTTTTGCGGGGTTGTATTCAACTTACATGCTGCCTAATAATCACGAAGATGCTGAGATTAGGTTGAAACAATTATGCCAAGCAATAAAACTTGTTTATGCATCAGTTTTTTTCAAAGATGCCAAAGTATACATTGAATCAATAGCATCAAAAACCGAGGAGGAACAGATGGCTATTATCATCCAAGAGATGATAGGAAAGGAATATGGGGGACGGTTTTACCCAACTTTTTCAGGGGTAGCACAATCTTACAATTTCTATCCAGTTTCCCATCAAACATCTGAAGACGGTATTGCAAGTGTTGCGGCAGGACTCGGTAAATCCGTTGTTGGAGGTGAAAAAGTTCTTAGGTTTTCCCCAAAATACCCAGGGATCATACCTGAATTTTCTACACCATCAGATGTTCTTGAAAATTCACAAAGAGATCTCTATGTTTTGAACACAGCAAAGAAAAACTTAAATCTATTAGAAAAAGAAGATGCAACCTTAAAAAAAATAAAAATTGAAAATATCAAAAAGGATGGTGCATTGAACTTTATTGCTAGTCATTACGACAGAAACGATGGAGTTATCAGGACAGGGCTATCCGAGGAAGCCCCTGCTCTTATAACCTTTGCAGGAATTTTAAAATATGACGTCTTCCCACTTGCATCTATTCTAAGGGACCTTCTTGACATGGGGAGAAAAGGGATGGGTTGTGCTGTGGAAGTTGAATTTGCGGTAACACTCGATGAAGAAAATAAAAAACCTCCAGTATTTGCTCTTCTACAAATACGGCCATTTATAATTTCACACGAATTCAGCGAGATTGTTTGGGATGAAGATATAAATTCAAAAGATGTTTTTATACAATCTGATAAGGCCTTAGGAAATGGAGTTATAGATAACATTCAAGATATTGTATACATTCCCCCCGAGAAATTTGATTATTCAAAAACAATTGAAATAGCAGAGGAAGTTGGAGAAATAAATAAAAAATTAGTGAAAAAAGATTTACCTTATGTACTAATTGGACCGGGGAGATGGGGAACTCAGGATAGATGGCTGGGGATGCCAGTAAGATGGAGACAAATATCTGGTGTCAAAATTCTAGTGGAAACAGCACTGGAAGATTTTAATATTAAACCATCACAAGGGACACATTTCTTCCAAAATATAATTTCTAGGGGAATCGGCTACATTAATATACCCTTTGAATCCGAAAATAGTTCAATTAATTGGAAATGGCTCAAAAATCAGAAAATTTGTAGAGAATTACATTTTGTCAGGCATGTACGCCTTTTAGCACCATTAACCATTAAACTTGACGGAAGATCAGGCCGTGCTTTGATTATGAAACCGAGAAGATAAACAAAACTCCTTTTTATTTTTAAAATATACAGAATTGGCAAACTCTTTTAAATTTTAAAATGTCATAAACTATTAAAAAAACTCCTAAATACAGTTACCGCAGATAGAGTCACAAAATCGGGGATATTCATGTATGAGATAATTGAAAAACAGGTTTTATCAGAAAACGTAAAATTAATGAAAGTAAAGGCTCCATTAATGGCAAAAAAAGCACAAGCAGGGCAGTTCATCATCCTTAGAATAGATGAAAAAGGAGAAAGGATTCCTCTTACTATTGCTGATTATGATAGAAAAAAGGGAACTATTACAATTATTTTCATGGAAGTTGGTAAAACGACTAAACAACTTGGAACGATGAAAAAAGGTGACATGATTCTTAATTTCGCAGGACCGCTTGGTACACCTTCTGAGGTTGAAAATTTTGGTAATGCTGTTATGATCGGTGGTGGCGTGGGAATAGCACCACTTTATCCTATTGTTAGAGCACTGAAACAAGCAGGAAACCATGTTATCAGCATCCTAGGTGTCCGTAACAAGGATCTTTTGATTCTTGAAAAAGAAATAGATGAATTCAGTGATAAACTTTATATTGCTACTGATGACGGTTCCAAGGGTCATAAAGGTTTTGTTAGTGATGTTTTACAGAAACTTATTGATGATGGTGAAAAAATTGACATCGTCTGGGCTATTGGGCCAATTATTATGATGAAAGTTGTTGCAAATCTTACTAAAAAATATGACATTAAAACTATTGTCAGTCTAAATCCAATCATGGTTGATGGAACTGGCATGTGCGGTGGTTGTAGAGTTTCAGTTGGCGGTGAGACAAAGTTTGCTTGTGTCGATGGCCCCGAGTTCGACGGTCATTTGGTAGATTATGATAACTTAATGCTTCGTAATCGTCGATTTATTTGTGAAGAGGAAAAAGCTTGTAAGCTTGCAGGTGAATAATATGGCTGTAAAAAAGACAAAACACGAAATGCCTGAGCAAAAACCAAAGGACCGAATTAAAAATTTCAACGAGGTTCCTTATGGTTATGATGAAAAAACTGCAATTGAAGAAGCAAAACGTTGCCTTCAGTGTAAAAACAGACCTTGTGTTGACGGATGTCCAGTTGAAATAGACATACCTGATTTTATTAAACAAATCGCTGAAGGAAATATTGATAAAGCTGTTGAAGTGTTAAAATCGAAAACAAGCCTCCCTGCGGTTTGTGGGCGAGTTTGTCCTTATGAAAATCAATGTGAGGGCGAATGTACTCTTTTAAAAATTGGTGAACCTGTTGCTATCGGTCGTCTTGAACGTTTTTTAGCAGATTACGAGCGTGACAAAGGAATGAAAATTCCTAAAAAAACAAGACCTACTGGTAAAAAAGTAGCAATTGTAGGATCAGGGCCGGCAGGTCTAACATGTGCCGGGGATCTTGCGAAAATGGGACACAAGGTAACCGTTTTTGAAGCATTACATGCACCAGGCGGAGTTCTAATGTATGGCATACCTGAGTTTCGTTTACCTAAAGCAATAGTAAATGCCGAAGTTGACTATATCAAACAACTAGGTGTAGATGTAAAATATGATGTAGTAGTTGGAAAAACAATCACTGTTGAAGAACTACTGGAAGAATATGATGCAGCATTTATTGGAACCGGTGCAGGACTACCACGATGGCTAGGAATTCCTGGTGAAAACCTTGATGGAGTATATTCGGCAAACGAGTTTCTCACTCGAGTTAACATGATGAAAGCATACCAGTTCCCCGAATACGATACACCAGTAAAAATTGGTAAAATTGTTGCAACTTTTGGCGCAGGTAATGTTGCGATGGATTGCGCGAGAACGTCTTTAAGACTTGGTGCTGAAAAATCCTATATTATTTACCGCAGATCTGAAAAAGAAATGCCTGCACGTAATGAAGAAATTCATCATGCAGAAGAAGAAGGAGTAATATTTAAACTTCTAACAAACCCTGTTAAATTCACTGGCGATGAAAAAGGAATTTTAAAAGAAGTTGAATGTCTTAAAATGGAACTTGGTGAGCCAGATGAATCTGGTAGAAGGAGGCCAATTCCAATTGAAGGATCGAATTTTAAAATCAAAATTGATACAGCTCTTGTTGCAATTGGCCAAAGCCCGAATCCTTTAATTCCGGCAACAGTCAAAGGTTTAAAAATTGGTAAATGGGGAAATATTGAAACAGATGAAGAAGGTCGAACAAATATTCCAGGAATTTTTGCAGGTGGAGATATTGCAACAGGTGCTGCAACTGTAATTCTTGCGATGGGCGCTGGTAAGAAAGCAGCTAGAGCAATAGATCAATATCTCAAATAAAAACCTATTTTTCAATTTATCTTTTGAAAAAGCACTTTGTAATTTTACGCAGCAAAAGGAGGTTTTAATAATTCAAGGATGAAATCCATTATAGAATTAAGGTAGGCGTCGATACTTTTTATTTTATGAGGAGCAATAGGATCTCTTTTTTCTTTCTTTTTAAATTCCCGAATCTCGTTCAAGTAGTCAATATATGAGTCAATAAGTTTTTCATCAGATAAACTATGTTTGTGGGTAATTAATATTCTATATGTTTCGTTTATAATCTCTTGATTTTTCCGTCTGTAAAATATCTCTCTCCCAACAGGTTTACGCTCCATATAAACCCTAGGATTTTTATATGGATAAACAAATCCATTACGACCAGGAGCCTCTTCAATTAATCCCATTTCTATCATCTTCTTTAAATGATAGTTTACAGTAGCAGGATGTAACTCTAACTCTTTACTAAGTTCAATTTGAGACCATGAAACTGAAAATATCATGTATAAAAAAATTTTAAAGGGAATTTCCTGTCTCAAGAGATTAAGTATTTGTTTGTCTTGTGTTCCAATTTCTTTATTGATATATATTCGTTTATATCCGCTTTCAGATTTTTCCTTAATTAAGTCTTGCTTTTTTAAGTATTTTAGGTGATATGTAAGAGTTGTTTTTGGAATATTTATTCTTCTTGAAATCTCCCTAAGATGCAAACCTGGATTTTTAAATATAAAATTATAGATATGTCTTCTTGTTTTTAACTCTAATAGATTTTGCTTTGATATCATATTTTTATGTACACCTTATCTATTATTATTTTTCAAAATTGATAAATCTTTTGTATAATAAATGATATAATTCACTTTTTTTTCTTTGCTGCTTTAATAAGCCCATCAAATAAAGGAGACGGCTTTAATGGACGTGATTTAAATTCAGGGTGTGCTTGCGTTGCAACAAAATAAGGATGCTCAGATATCTCCATAAACTCCATTAAAACGCCATCAGGTGAACGACCTGAAAAGATCAAACCGCATTTCTCCAGTTGCTCTACATAATCTGGATTCACCTCATACCTATGTCTATGTCTTTCGTACACCTTATTTTCACCATATAGTTTATGTACAAGTGATCCTTTTTTGAGAATTGCAGGATATGCACCAAGCCTCATAGTGGCACCATATTGAGATTCCTGCACGATTTTAACCTGATCTGGAATAAAATCTATCACAGGATGCTTAGTTTTTTTATTCGCCTCCGCAGAATGTGCACCTTTCAAATTACATACATTCTGGGCATATTCAACAACTGCAAGTTGCATTCCCAGACATAATCCCAGATACGGAATTTTATGTTCCCTTGCATAACGAATAGTATCGATCTTCCCTTGAATACCAGACAGGCCAAAACCGCCAGGAACAATAATCCCATCTAGTAAATCTAGTGTGGATAATTTCTTTGGATCTTTTTCAAAAACCTTTGAATCAATCCACTTTACATCAGGTTTCAGATTGTTATTCCAAGCTGCGTGTTTCACGGCTTCAATAACCGATATATAAGAATCAGAAAGCTGAGAAGTACCAATATCAAAATATTTTCCAACGATTCCGATAGCTACAGTGTTTTTGAGTGTTCTAATTTTCTTAATGAATTTTTCCCAAACGTCCAAATTATTGTGGTCTTTTCTAAGGTTTAACTTATGAAGAACCTTCTTACAAAAATCTTGTTTTTCAAAAAGCAAAGTAACAGCATAAACATTATCAATATTTGAATCAGAAATTACCTCTTCCTCATGAACATTACAAAACATAGCAATTTTTTCCCGACGTACATTATCAAGTGGAGCTTCCGAACGTGTAATAATGAAATCAGGCTGGATACCAATTCCCCTAAGAGTTTTTACTGAATGCTGAGTTGGTTTTGTCTTAGCCTCTCCTAATGTGACAAGCACAGGGACATATGTCACATGCACATATATTACACGATCACCTTGAAGTTTCATCTGACGAACAGCTTCAAGAAATAAAACATTCTCATAATCACCAACAGTGCCACCAATCTCAACAAGAACAAAATCCCAATTAGATTCTTTTGCAGGGCGTCTTATTCTTGTTTTAATTTCATCTGTTACATGAGGAATTGGCTGTACAGTTTTGCCTAAATACTTTCCTTTCCTCTCCTTTTCAATGACAGCACCATATACCTGGCCTGTTGTTATATTATGATACTTAGGAATATCTATATCTAAAAAACGTTCATAATGCCCAAGATCTTGGTCAATCTCTCCGCCATCTTCAGTGACCCATACTTCCCCATGCTCAGTAGGTCTGAGTGTCCCTGCGTCACAATTCATATAAGGATCTATCTTCATCGCTGTAACTTTATATCCATGAAGTTGTAGAATTTTCCCAATAGACGCGGTAGTTATTCCTTTTCCTAAACCAGAAATTACCCCGCCAGTAATAATGATATAATTAACCATCCCTTTCAACCGGCAGTGGGAATAGATTACTTGATTTAAATCCTTTCGCTTCCTTTAACTTTCTAAAATTAGTAATTAGAAAAATGAATATTAATTAATACAAATAAAAAAAGTTGCAACTGCTATACAACCTTAATGCACTAGAGGCCTTGTATTATAATTGCTTTTCTTTGATGTTTGCGAAGTTGTCTTATTTTTTAGTGGCAAGAGATATTTCTATTGAGGATACGTTGGAACTTCTTCCTTCTTCGTTGGTTATGTTTTCTGTTCCGATTTTTATGTCTTTTACTTTTGCGTTGGTAACAAATCTGTTTCTTGTTATCTCTGCTGCGTCTACTGCTCTACTTATAGCTCTAC
>JAHWGK010000180.1 GCA_020054495.1 Thermoplasmata archaeon
TATTCCTCCTTTTATTAATAGATAAATTATTTCTTCTGCTTAAATAGCTTCTTAATCTAAATTACTTATGAGGAGATTATCCCACTCTTTCGATTTTATAAGTAACTTACCCCATTTCGACCTTAAGGGAGTTAAGAAACTATCACTGACGTTTTCTCATCCCCTCCTTTATTTATATGATTTGTTGTATATGTATTGTTATATACGGCATTTACTTTAGAAATCCTTCTTTTTCTGAAAAATAATTCAAAAAAAATAAAAAAGCCCTTCAGTAAAATGCCAAAGGGCTGGAAATATCTTGGCTCCCCCTATTGGACGGCTTCAGAACTTTTTGTTGGAATCATACTATTGATAATAATTTTTCCTTATTTTAGATCAATATCAAATAATAAAAATAGTGTAACCAAAAAATCACTATAAATAAAAGGGACACCGAAGTGCCCCTTTATTCAATTGTTCATTCTTCCATATTTTATTTTCTATAAAAATAACTCATCATACTTCGTTAAGGTCTGCTACATAAACTAAATGTATCTGTTTTGTATGGATTCCAAATTACATATGGATATTATCCGGTTGTCTATGTTTGGATATTACATTTCCATCCTTGATTTCAGGT
>JAHWGK010000181.1 GCA_020054495.1 Thermoplasmata archaeon
ACTATGTTCGGCCTCCTTAACATCTGAATTATTATAGGGTGAGGCGTAACCTTCCATTTTTGCAATTTTTACTGTATCTTTATGTAACAAATTACAGATTTCACTTGTTAATTTTGTTGCAAGAATCCTATGATCTGAATGAGAACAGAGCCATGGAATCATCCCAGAATGATCGAGATGAGCATGGGTAAGAAGTGTTAAATCAACAGGTGGTGGAGGAAGAGGAAACAATGGCGGTTTACCTGGAGACATACCATATTCAAAAAGGAGAAGTATGTCTTCCAATTCAAGCGTCATTGCCAGTTTACCGACTTCATCGCCGCCGCCAAGAAATCGACATGTTAGTCCATTATCCATCAAAATCAAACCTTTAAAACCAGACCCTCAAAGAAAAAGGAAGTTGATTAATGTTTTGTCATTTTTCTTTTGGTTTTACAATGAGCGTTGATTCATCCTTATCGACAACAATAACTTTTGTATTTGGTTCAATGGTTGTATCAGACGTTGCTTGCCAGTATTCACCTTTAAATCGAACGTATCCGGGAGTATCAGGTGTTATCCTGTCGATTGTCTTGGCTTTTTCTCCGACAAAAGTACCAACTGCTGACTTCCTT
>JAHWGK010000182.1 GCA_020054495.1 Thermoplasmata archaeon
CCCTAGTGAAAAATTAATAAAAGAATATAAAGATTACGAGGAGAAAAAATAATGTTAATGCCAACTACAGAATGGGTACAACCCACAGAGTTTCCTGATTTAAGAAAAGCAGAAGAAATAGCAATTGACTTGGAGACAAGAGATCCAGAATTAAAGAAACTGGGTTCAGGGGCCATACGAGGTAATGGTGAAGTTGTAGGTATAGCTGTAGCTGTAGATGGTTATAAAGCATACTTTCCTATTGCTCATGGTGAAGGTCCAAACATGGATCGTAAGAAAGTTTTAGATTGGTTTACAGATGTATGCGAATCACCTGCTACAAAAATATTTCACAATGCAATGTATGACGTATGTTGGATTAAAAATTTAGGTTTAAAAATAAATGGAACAATTATTGATACAATGATTGCAGCATCTATTATTGATGAAAATAGATTTAATTACACATTAAATGCATTATCTTGGCTATATTTAAATCAAGGTAAGAATGAAGCTTTACTAACTAAAGCAGCTAAAGAAAGAGGACTAGATCCTAAAGCAGAAATGTGGAAACTACCTGCAAGTGAAGTAGGATCTTATGCAGAACAAGATGCTAATTTAACTTTAAAACTTTG
>JAHWGK010000183.1 GCA_020054495.1 Thermoplasmata archaeon
ATATCAACAAACCTTTCTAAACCTGAGAATGATTACAAATATATTATTTATAAAATAATAGATACTATTTGTAATAAATCAAAAGAAAAAAAAGCAATGAAAGCCGAAATTATTGAAAAAGCAAAACAATTTGGAATTGATCTAATAAGAGTTGAAGATGGAATTGAGCGATTAATAAGATCAAAAAAAATATCTGGAAATGAAGATCAATATTATATACTCAAATAATTATAAAAAATAATCCCTCTAAAAATGTGTCTATGGACTGGGTGGGATTTGAACCCACGGCCTCCACCTTGCGAAGGTGGCGATCTTCCCCTGATCTACCAGCCCAAATTATGATATTTCTTGGAAATATAAAGAGATTATTTATAAAATCAACTAAATTGTATCAATTTTTTAGATTTTTTTAAAGCCTCAATCACCGCTAATTTATCTCCAATGATAAATTTTTCTAAAGAGCCACCACCTGTACTAATATGAGATATGTTTTTTGTAAGATCCAATTTTTCAATAGCGGCTACAGTATGACCTCCTCCAGCAATACTATACGCATTAGAATTAGCGATATAATTAAAAATATCTTTAGTTCCTTTTTGAAATATTT
>JAHWGK010000184.1 GCA_020054495.1 Thermoplasmata archaeon
AACGCCGTATCAAAAGCGTTGTTAGAACGTTTCCCAAACTGGGATATAGTAAGTGATGTTTATCGAGTTACTTACACAGAAAAAAAGGGAACCAAAAAGCTTTATAAACTCAAATTACAAAATGGGGATAAAACAATGAAGGTTAAGGTAAATGAAGATGGTGCATTTCTATAGAAAGGCGCTAAACTCAATCTGATTATGGTTGCCAATATAAGGTAACTGTAATACCGAAATAAAAGGTTCTGTCCCACAAATGGATTGAATCTTTTATTTTTAGCAGTTTCCCAGAGCAATTCAAATACCAAAGCAAATTCTAACCAATAGAATTCATTTTAAGAAAATAAGAGAGAGAGAGAGAGAGAGAGAGAGAGAGAGAGAGCATATCTTCATTACAATAGAACCAAAATGAAGCTGCTATTTAATAACATCTAAAATCTAATATCATGAAAAAATTTATTTTAAGCTTATTGGCTATAGGTCTATTTAGCTTCGTGTATTCGCAAGAGGCCAAGTTAGAGGAGCTATCTGAAGTTGTAGTTGAAGCTGTGAATTACAAGTATTTAAATACAACAGATAACAAAGTAGCGGCAGTACCTGTTAAAATGTT
>JAHWGK010000185.1 GCA_020054495.1 Thermoplasmata archaeon
TTTTTTTTTAAATAGTATCAATAGTTTAGACATGAAAAAAGGTAGACGATAATATCGGTAATTATTTCTTGTAATTTTTTATTTGAATTATTTCATAGGGTTACAAAAAAAGTTACAAAAAAAAAAAAATTACAAGAAAAACGCGAGATATAGAATAAAAAAATAGAAAACAGAATAAGGTTCGGAAAAAAAACACGATACAGTTAGTGATTTTGTAATTGCGTTTTCATGAAATTGTGTAATTATTTTGGCAAACACACATAGAGAGAGAGAGAGAGAGAGAGAGAGAGAGAGAGAGATAGTTATTATTATTATTATTATAGCTGTTCTCTCACTGTGTTGCTTCCCTTAAAAAAAAGTTACAAAAAAAAATTACACCCCTTAGTGATTTTGTAATTTTTTTTGTAACTGCATGAAATTAATAGAGTAAAAAAATTACATAAAAAGTTTCACTGCATTATAAAAATAACGGAAGTTTTCGATAGTAATAAAGAGTTTTTTGCCTCTCCTTGCGTTTAGGCTTCTTTTTTCGTACTATCTAAATATGTCCATGATAAAAATAGATATGGATGTAGGCCAATTTAATCGTGGAGCTCGTAGGATACT
>JAHWGK010000186.1 GCA_020054495.1 Thermoplasmata archaeon
ATCGGGGAGAAGTATCGAGAGAATCTCCTTTTGAATTTCCTTGGCTATTAACGACAGTAATAGGAATAATTGCAGGTATTATATTTTTAATATTTATTCTCATAAAAACAGGTTTTATTTACATTTATGAAGAAACTGTCGCCGAAGAATAGCCTCCCCCAACTTCGTTTTCACCAAATTTGACACTTTTTTGGGAAAGATTTATATTAAAGTATAATATTATTAATCAGAATTAGGGAGGTAGAAAATTATGAAAAATAAGTTCTTTAGTAGAACTCTAGTAATAGGAATAATAATCCTATTTGTTGGAGCTAGTGTAGTATCAGGTCTAAACGCTGATAAAGAGACACCCGAACAAGGTCGAACTATGGTCGACTGGTACGATGACTTTGACAGCTATACCAATGGGCAATTCTTAGACGGCGATCCTGAAGATGGAGGATGGCATGGCTGGGACGGTGCTCCAGAGGCGGGCGCATACGTGGTCGATGATCAGAGCCGCAGTGCACCTCATTCAGTTGAGCTCATAGATTTGGAAGATTTAGTACATGAATTCAACATTACCGAAGGTCAGTGGACTTTCACAACATGGCAGTATCTTCC
>JAHWGK010000187.1 GCA_020054495.1 Thermoplasmata archaeon
CAATAAGGGGTTTACATATACCTGCAGGACATCTTTTTTCCCTAATATGAGCCTCGTACTCATCTTGAAAGTAGTGTAAAGTGGTCAACACAGGATTGGGAGCTGTTTTACCAAGACCGCACAGCGAACCTTCTTTTACTGCTTCTGCCATCTGCTGAAGATAGGCAATATCATCCTCCCTACCTTTGCCAGAAGTGATATCCTCTAATATTTCTCTCATCCTGCGAATACCCACTCGACAAGGGACACATTTTCCACAGGACTCATCTTCTAAGAATGAGAGAAAATACTTAGCCACATCAACCATACAAGTTCGATCATCCATCACAATCATACCACCAGAACCCATAATGGAGCCTGCCTTCTTTAACTGATCAAAGTCTACTGGAAGATGAATCAGATCCTTAGGGATGCATCCACCTGAAGGTCCACCAGTTTGAAGTGCCTTAAATTTCCTCCCATTGGGAATTCCTCCCCCTATCTCATAGACAATTTCTCTTAAGCTAATTCCCATGGGAACTTCCACGAGTCCTATATTGTTAACTTTGCCCACTAAAGAAAATACTTTAGTTCCTTTACTCCTACTTGTTCCTATATCATT
>JAHWGK010000188.1 GCA_020054495.1 Thermoplasmata archaeon
TGAGCAAGTTTATAAATCTCTTGATATGAAGGACCATATTCTTTTATTCTGGCAGAACCGAAAATTGCTACACGAAAATGTTTTTTATAAACCTCGATATCAATTTTATTTTGACTCATTTTATCCCATTCCACCTACTCTTCATATTTTGCATTATTTATATGCTTATAAAATTGTAGTAAGAAATTAATGTTATATTATTCATAAAGTATCGCTATGTTTTTGTATGTAAAATCGATATTGCAGTTTTATTCTAAGGGCCCGTAGGGTAGCTTGGCATCCTTGTACCTTGGGGTGGTATAGACTTGAGTTCAAATCTCAGCGGGCCCATGAAATTCAAAATAGTTTCTTTAATGTGTTTATATCTTAGGGCAGGAGATTTCTTGCATTGGCCTCATTTGCTTTAATATTTGTCAACATGTTCGTTGTGATTTCATCTGGGTTTCCTTGACAGGTTTGATAATCACTATAAAGTGAATCATATGCATTTGCTGCATCGTCGTAACCATTATCTCTCAAATATTCTGCAAAAAGTTGTTTTATACTTGCAAGATTAAGCCAGGGCGTATCGCTTGTATCATATTCGCCGGATTCTATTTT
>JAHWGK010000189.1 GCA_020054495.1 Thermoplasmata archaeon
ATATAGGGGGTAGCGTACCATTACCACCTATGTCTGCCATTGCTAGATAAATGAAAGTTGCTGACCCATTAACACTTGCGCCTGTGGTTCTTAATTTTACTCCAGAAGAAAGGAAATCAACATATTCACTACCAAGTCCTCCTTCTGCATTGTTAAGGTTAGCAAACAAGTATCCTCCTGTAGGATTATAGTTAGGTCTTTGATTATCAAGCATTACCCAGTTTTCTGCTGCTGAAGACTGTTTAGCCATAAAAAATGCAGGTTCAAAACCTAGATCAATATAAGGACCATCTGCATTTCCATTACCAGTGTAGCTTCCTACCTTACATACACCGGGAACTGATCGGAATGAAATAGCCAGCATTGTGTCGCCGCTATCGTTTGTATCAGTATCCGACCCTAAATTAATAACGGAAGCGGTTGGGTTGCTGTTATTCCAGAATGTCGAACCTGCTGTAGACGCAGCGGTTGTGTTAAGCGTTAAATAATGAGTGCCGCCATTAACTACCGTTTCTAAGACACGCCATGCTCGGTTATCGTTGGTATTTTTAACTATTACTAATTCCGGCGCACCGCTCAGACCATGCCCGATTGTTGCAT
>JAHWGK010000018.1 GCA_020054495.1 Thermoplasmata archaeon
TGATGCTTCGACCACGTGAAGTCGCAATTGACGATGCAGAAGAACCAAGGATTCTTAGTGACCTTCTGAGTGCTCTTGGCGCTGAAGCTGTTGATAACCCATTCAAAATTGAATGCTGTGGTTCATATCATACAATTGAGGAAAAAGAACTTGTTTCTCGGAGGGCTCATCGTATTACAAAATATGCCCTAGACAGAGGTGCTGATGCGATGGCGCTTTCTTGCCCCTTGTGCCGGTTTAACCTTGACATGCGTGGTAAAGAAGCAGAAAAAATGTTTAAGGGATATAAACAAATACCTACTTACTATTACACTCAACTCATAGCTGTTGCACTAGGTTTGAATCCTAGTGTTTATGGGTTTGATCAACATGTTGTTGACCCGATGCTTTTGTTAAAGAAGAAGGGGGTCTTTAAAAAATAAAAAAAATTGAAGATTAAAAAATGGTGGTAGTTATGGTTAAGGAAAAAAAGAAATCAGAAGCTGGAAAAAACAAAAAACTGCAGCTTGCGTTTTATTGGGCAGCTAGTTGTGGTGGTTGTGAAATAGCAGTACTTGACATTGATGAAAAAATATTGGATGTTGTAGCAATTGCTGATATCCTATTTTGGCCAGTTGCAATGGATTTTAAATACAAAGATGTTGAAGCAATGAAGGATAAGCACATTGACGTCTGCTTTTTCAATGGGTCTATTCGTACATCTGAGCAGGAGCATATGGCTAAACTTTTGCGTAAGAAATCAAAAGTTCTTGTAGCATTTGGTTCTTGTGCTGTTGCGGGTGGCATACCTGGTCTTGCAAATATTGCTAACCGTGAAGAAGTTTTCAAAGTCTCGTATTTGGATAATCCATCGACTGATAACCCAAAAAAAGTCGTTCCTAAAACCTCGGTTAAGGTTAAAGAAGGAACACTTACCCTGCCTGAGTTTCATGATACTGTTAAAAGTCTTGATCAAACAGTTGATGTCGATTATTATCTGCCCGGATGTCCCCCAACACCGGATCAAATTATGACTGCTGTTGGCGCAATTGCTGAAAATAAACTACCGCCAAAAGGATCTGTAATTGGCCCATTAAAATCAGTATGTGATGAATGTAGATTTGAAAAATCTGAGAAGAAGATAACAAAGATAAAACGGATCTATGAGCTAGATAAAATCGAGGATAAATGTCTCCTTGAACAAGGTGTTATATGTTTAGGCCCAGCAACCCGTGGCGGATGCGATGCACGATGCTTAGATGCAAACATGCCATGTACCGGCTGCGGTGGACCAACGCCTAACTCCTTGGATCAAGGCGCTAAGATGATGTCGGCACTTGCATCTATTCTTGGACTGGAGGGTGAAGAAAAAATGAGTGACGAAGATGTTCAGAAACTGATTGACCAGGTAGTTGACCCAGTTGGAACGTTTTATAAATATGGTCTTCCAACTGCTCTTATCAATCGAAAGGTGATGAAAAAATGAAAACAATTACAATTGATCCAATAACCCGGCTTGAGGGACATGGTAAAATAAGTATTTTTCTTGATGCAAAAGGAGATGTTGCAAATGCATATCTGCAGATCCCTGAACTTAGGGGTTTCGAGCGATTTAGTCAAGGTCGTCGAGCAGAGGACATGCCTCAGATCACTAGTCGTATCTGCGGTGTTTGTCCAGTAGCTCACCATTTTGCTGCTACAAAAGCACTAGATGCTGCTTTCAATGTCGAACCCACCCCCGCTGCAAAAAAACTAAGGGAATTAATGTACTGTGGATATTTTATTTATGATCATATCCTACACTTCTACTATCTTGGTGGTCCTGATTTCGTAGTAGGTCCTGATGCACCACCAGCGAAAAGAAATATCCTTGGTGTAATCGAAAAAGCAGGTCTTGAAATTGGTAAAGAAGTCATAAAACACAGAGCATATGGTCAAAAAATAACTGCCATTCTTGGTGGAAAAGCTACTCACCCTGTTTGTGGACTACCTGGTGGAGTATCAAAAGGTCTTAACAAAGATGAAGTAAAAGATATAGAAACCATGGGTAAATCCTGTGTGGAGTTTGCAAAATTCTCATTGAAATTATTTGATGATATAGTGTTGAAAAACAAGGATTATTTAGATATGATTCTTAGTGATTCATATACTTTGTCGACTTATAATATGGGTCTGGTTGACAAAAACAACAAAGTTAACTTTTACGAGGGAAAAATACGAGTAACTGATCAAAAAGGAAAGGAACACGTAAAATTCGATGTCAAAGACTACTATAAGATTGTTGCTGAACATGTTGAAGAATGGAGTTACATCAAATTTACATATCTTAAGGACATTGGTTGGAAAGGCTTCAAAGATGGCAAAGAAAGTGGAATTTATCGAGTGGGGCCACTTGGACGTCTGAATGCTGCAGAAGGTATGGCTACTCCACTTGCAGATAAGGAATACAAGAGATTTTATGAAACACTGGGAGGTAAAGCAGTAAACAGTACACTTGCTTTCCACTGGGCCCGACTTATAGAACTACTTTATGCTACAGAACGAGCAACGGAGCTAATAAAAGATCCGGAAATCACCTCGACAAAAATCAGAAATCCTGTTGGTGAACCTGGTGAAGGAATCGGTGTAGTTGAAGCCGCTCGTGGAACACTAATTCATCATTACAAACTTGATAAAAACGGACTAATAGACAAGGCTAACCTTATTGTTGCAACAACAAACAATGCAGGCGCTATCAATATGTCAGTACGGGATGCAGCAAAGGGAGTTATAAAAAAAGGAAAGGTCAACGATGGATTGCTAAACATGGTAGAGATGGCATTCCGTGCTTATGATCCCTGTTTTGCCTGTGCAACACACACCTTGCCCGGTGGCATGCCACTTGAAGTAAATATTTATGATAAAAACAAAAAACTATACAAAACACTTAGACGAAATTTGTAGAGGAAAACAAAAAATGAGAACCATAGTCCTAGGAGTTGGAAACCCGATTCTATCTGATGATGGAGTTGGAATACACGTTGCAAACCAACTAAAACAAAAAATCAATGATCCAAACATTGCAATAGATGCAGCACTCACAGGCGGTATGAACCTACTAGATCTAATCCTAGGATATGACAAAGCAATAATAATTGACGCAGTGATAGACAATGGTGAAGAGGGAGAGGTGAAAATAATCCCTCTAAGCAATTTCTCTACAATGCATTCATGCAACCCTCATGATGTGTCACTAACAGAAGCCATTCAAATGGCTGAAAAACTTGGGGAGACAAGGATTCCCAAAGAAATCATCATCGTAGGGATAATGATGAAAAAACTGCCATGTGAATTTGGAGAAAAACTTAGTGAAAAAATAGCTACAGCGGTTCCAAAAGCCGTAGAAATGACGCTTAATGAAATAAAAAAAGATAATTGAAATATTCAAGTTGAGGTGAAAGAAAAGATGGCAAAAGAATTTGAACCAAACATTATCGGGTTTTTATGTAACTGGTGTTCTTATGCTGGTGCTGATCTAGCGGGAACAAGCAGGATAAAATATCCGCCAAATATTAAATCAATACGTGTGATGTGCTCAGGGCGAGTTGACACAGTGTTTGTGCTCGAGGCTTTGAAGAAGGGTGCTGACGGGGTACTCATCGCTGGATGTCATCCAGGTGACTGCCATTATCAATCTGGGAACTACAAAACAAATAGACGTATCAAACTTTTGAAAAAATTCTTAGGAGAAATGGGGGTAGAACCAGCTCGTGTAAGATTTGAGTATATCTCTGCTTCTGAGGGGCAAAAATTTGCTCAGGTTGTTACTGAGTTTGTCAACGAGCTGAAAAAACTAGGGCCAAGCCCGATTAAGGTAGAAGTATGAAAATAGATGTTAAAAAACTAAAAGAAATAGTTGGGGAAGATAACGTCCGTGATAACATTGCGGATCTCTATGTGTATTCTTCTGATGCATCGGTACATAGTAGCAAACCAGATGCTATAGTGCGGCCTGGCAATGTAAAAGAAGTCCAAGAACTCCTGCGTTATGCAAACAAAAACAAAATACCTGTGATACCACGTGGTGCTGGTTCCGGTATGTCCGGACAAACCGTACCATTGAGCGGTGGCATTATTCTTGATATGAAACGCATGGATAAAATCATTGAAATCCGACCTGAAGATGTAATCTGCAAAGTAGAACCAGGTGTTATCAACGATGAGCTGAATATGCAACTCAAACCATATGGCTTCTTTTTCCCACCAACACCAGCATCAGGAAAAATATGTACAATAGGTGGCATGATTGGTAACAATGCATCAGGTATCAGGTCCGTTAAATATGGCGCCACGCGTGATGCAGTTATTGGTATGAAAGTAGTCCTTGCCAATGGTGACTTTGTAACTCTTGGTTCAAACACAAAAGTTGATTCCTCGGGATATCAGCTTGCAAAACTCATGGTTGGATCTGAAGGAACCCTTGGAATTGTAGTTGAGGCAACACTTCTTATTTCACCTCTTCCAAAATTTAGAGCAATGGGAGTTGCAAATTTTGCCACGTTAGAAGATGCTGGTAAGATGATATCTAATGTAATCGCTGCGGGTATCACTCCATCTATGCTTGAACTAATGGACAAGGTAGCAATTACAGCAGTAAATAATGCGCAAAACCTTGGTCTACCAGATGTAGATGCAATTGCTGTCTTTGAATGTAATGGAATGGTGAAAGAAGCAGTAGAATATGATATGAAACGTATAAAAGAGATATGTAAGAGAAATAATGGAACCGGAATTCGAGTTAGTGATGACCCTGATGAAATGACCCGGATTTATGAAGGTCGTAAGAAATTATTTCCATCACTCTCAAAGTACAGTGAGGGTCTCTTTACAACGGCCCTTGCCGATGATATGGCAGTTCCAATGTCAAAAATAGCTGACACTGTGCATGAAATTCATGAGATCGCGAAACGAAATAATGTAGTTATGAGTGCTTATGGTCATTGCGGTGCAGGTTTGATTCATACAAAAATACTTATGGATACTAATAAAAAATCTCAATGGCAGGGTGCTAAACGTGCGGTTAAAGAAGTATATGAATACGTACAAAAAGTTGGAGGGACAACTAGCGGTGAACATGGTATTGGTTTTTCAAAAGGACCATCTTTTAAACAAGAAAAAAAAGACTCACTTGAGATGATGAGAGCAATAAAAAAAGCACTAGATCCAAACAACATCCTAAATCCACACAAACTAATGGATTCACCCGATGACTGGCTCACAGCAACACACTTAAGATATCAGGTTAAACCATGATAATTTGAAAATTGAAAAAAAAGAACTCATATTTGGGGTAGTATATTTGGCAACTAAAAATAAACATTTGAAGAAACATGAAAAAGAAATGAACATGTGCATACGATGTGCCTATTGTTTTGAAGAATGCCCAGTTATTAAAGAAACACAATGGGACACCGATGGTGCACGTGGAAAAATAATCATGAGTTACGGTCTTTTAGCAGGGGAATTAGAACCCAGTCAGTATATTGCCGATAAACTATTCAGATGTACCTTCTGCAGAGATTGCCTGGATAAGTGTCCATCCAAAGTAGGCATATTAGAAATAATATCATCAGCAAGAGCAGACCTGGTCGAAGCAGGCTATGCATCAGATACACATAAACACGTGATAAACAACATCAAAAACACAGGAAATATCTACGGAGACACAGAAGTAATCTCACAAGAACGAGAAGGAAAAACACCACTCTTCATCGGCTGTCAATACCTAGGACGGCCAAACAAAACCAAAAAATACATAAAAATACTAGAAAAACTTGGAATAAATCCAGTTATAGAAAACGAAATATGTTGCGGTTATCCGATGGAAGTACTAGGATTCCGGGAAGATTTTGAAAAACACAAAGAAAACTTCCAGAAATCTTTTCCATATAAAGACGCAATAACTCTTTGTCCAACATGTACAGTTTTCCTGCGTGAAGGTTATGATATTGATGCGAAACACGTACTGCAAGTAATACTTGAAAAACTTCCAAAAGCAGATCTAGGTACGAAAGTCACGTATCATGATCCTTGTGATTTTTCACGTGGTCTTAAAATAATTGATGAACCTCGAAAGATTTTGGAAAAACTTGGAGTGGAAATTGTTGAAATGAAAAACAGCAAAGAAAACTCTCGGTGTTGCGGTGGTGGTGGTGGTATCTTGATGACTGATCAAGATCTCTCAGGTAATATTGCTAGAAAAAGAATAGAAGAGGCGATAGAAACTGGGGTGGACATACTAGTGACATCATGCCCAACATGTGAACAAGTATTAAAAAAAGCTGCTCAGGAAATATCTGAGACTGAGGGTAAAAGTATTTCTGTTAGAAATATAGAAGATATAATTTGGCAGGGGTTGAAAAAAGGTGCTGAAGATTCTTAAATTTGAGGTTGAAGCCCCAGGTGTAAAACCTTGGGATGCTATAAAAACTATTTATGGAGGCGGACTTGTATGATTGACTCAAAAGATTTGGATCCAAATTTTAAATACGAAGTAGCTGCTGAAATAGGCGGTGCAAACATAAACCGATGTTTTGCCTGTGGTACATGTACTGTTGGTTGTCCTGTCAGAGAAATCGATGAAAAATATAATCCACGAAAAATCATCCGAATGGTGCTTCTTGGTATGAGAGAGCGTGTTCTCAAAAGTGATTTCATATGGCTATGTTCAACGTGTTATACTTGTTATGATCATTGTCCCCAGGATGTCCAACTTACAAGTATTATGACTGCTTTGAAAAACATAGCTGCTCGCGAGGGATACATTCATCCATCTTTCAAAGAACAAGCACGATTAGTTAGCAAGTTTGGACGACTATATGAAGTTGAGGATTTTGATAACAAAAAACGTGAGAAATTTGGTCTACCTCCAATAAAAAAGAATTTTGATGATATAACAAAGATTACTAAGGATACTCTTCCTAAAGAGGTGCTCCAGTGAAATATGCTTTGTTTTTAGGCTGTACTATTCCTATTCGTGGGCAGAATTATGAGATGAGTGCGCGGGAGGTTGCAAAGAAAATAGATATCGAGTTTGTTGACCTTGTTGATTTTTCATGTTGTGGTTTTCCTGTTAAATCTACTAACGCTGAGACGTCTTTGATAATTGCTGCCCGAAATATTGCCATTGCTGCGAAGAAGGGCGAGAAGATTTGTACGCTTTGTAATGCTTGTACGTCGGTTCTCACTGAGGCTAATAAGGAGCTTTCTGAGAATAAAGAAATTCGTGAAAAGGTGAATAAGGAACTCGGGAAAATTGGTTTGGAGTTTAAACCTGGTGTTGAGATTAAGCACTTTTCTAGGATTCTTTATGAGGATATTGGTATTGATAAGATTAGTAAAAAAATTGAAAGAGATCTTGGTAAGTTGAATATGTCTATTCATTATGGTTGTCATTATCTTCGCCCTAGTGAATTGTATGATTGTTTTGATGATGCGGAAAACCCGTCTACTGTAGAAAACCTTGTAGCGGTTACGGGTGCTGCAGTTATTGATTACAAAAATAGACTTGAGTGTTGTGGTGGAGCAATTCTTGGTGTTGAAGAAGATATTGCACTATCGATGGCTAAACAGAAACTTGATAATATAACAGCGAACAAGGTAGATGCCCTTGTTACGATTTGTCCGTTTTGCTCTATTATGTATGAGGATAACCAGCGGAAGATTGAGTCTAAGTTTAATGTGGAGTATAATCTCCCAGTTTTGTATTATCCGCAGGTTTTGGGACTGGCTTTAGGTATTGATCAGAAAAAACTTGGTTTTCGTTTGAATAAAATCAAAGCAAATGCTTTACTTGAGAAAGCAGGGGTGGAAATATGAGCGATAAAAACTCTAAAACTGGTAAGGTTGGTTCTGTTCTTGTTCTCGGTGGTGGTATAGGTGGGATGCAAGCTGCTCTTGACTTAGCTGACTCTGGTTTTAAAACTTATCTTTTGGAGGAGAAACCGGCTATCGGCGGTGTGATGGCTCAGCTTGACAAAACGTTTCCAACAAATGATTGCTCAATGTGTATAATGTCCCCTAAACTAGTTGATGTTGGGAGACACCCAAACATTGAACTTATAACATATTCGGAGTTACAAGACATCTCTGGAAATGCAGGTAATTTTAATGCTAAAATTCGTAAAAAAGCAAGCTATGTCGACTCTGATAAATGTACTGGCTGTGGAGAATGTGCAGAAGTCTGTCCAGTGTTGCTCGAATCTGAGTTTGATGCGGGTCTTGTTGACCGTCATGCTATTTATAAGATGTATCCTCAGGCAATTCCTAATGTTTTTACTATCGATAAGATTGGGGTTCCCCCATGTATGGATGCATGTCCTGCTCATCTAAATGTCCAGGGATATGTGGCACTTATTAAAGATGGGAAATTCCAAGAAGCTGCTGATTTAATTCGTGAGAGAAACCCATTTCCAGGTGTTTGTGGGAGAATCTGTACTCATGTTTGTGAGGAGAATTGTAACAGGAAGGATGTTGATGAGGCTGTTGCTGTTCGAGCTTTGAAAAGATTTGCTATTGATTATGAAAGAATGCATGGTAGAAAAGAAAGGAAAAAGAAAAAAGATGAACTCGAGTCTCGAGGGCAGGATAGAAAAGTAGCTGTTATTGGTTCGGGCCCCGCTGGTTTAACTGTTGCACATGATCTTGCTAAGATGGGATATAAACCAACGGTTTTTGAAGCGCTTTCTCAGGCAGGAGGTATGCTACGGATTGGCGTTCCGAAATATCGTTTGCCACCTGATATCCTTGATTATGATATTAAAATAATTGAAGATGAGGGCGTGGAAATTAGGACTAATACGCCGATAGGCCCTGATCTTACGTTGAATGATCTTCATAACGCTGGATATGAAGCAGTTTTCATCGCAATTGGAACACATAAGAGTAAGAAACTTGGTGTAGATGGAGAGGATTTGCATGGAGTTGTACATGCAGCGGGATTTCTACATGACCTAGGTGCCGGTAAGAAAATTGATTATCATGAAAAGATTGTTGCTGTTATTGGTGGTGGAAATGTTGCTATTGATTCTGTTCGTACTGCTCTTCGTCTTGGAGCAAAAACAGCTTTTGTAATTTATCGTAGGTCCAGGGCGGAGATTCCTGCAAATAGAGAGGAACTTGAGGAATGTGAAAGAGAAGGTATCTCGTTTTATTATCTTGCTGCCCCTACTAAGATTATAGGAGAAAAAGGCAAGGTTATTGGTCTTGAATGTGTGCGTATGAAACTTGGTGAACCAGATGAGACGGGGAGGAGACGACCCATACCAATCGAAGGATCTACGTTTAGACTTGATGCCGATGTGGTCATATCTGCTGTTGGTCAAGCACCTATTTTATCACCACTTGCAGAGGTTGAAGTGGAACTAGGATTAAATAAGGAGGGTATTGTTTCAATTCCCATACAAAACCTTGAACTCGAGGGTGTGTATGGGTTCACTGCTTTTCTTAGAGCACTAAGCATGGGTAAGAAGATTCCAATTGGGAAAAAAGTACTGGTTATTGGTGGTGGGAATGTTGCTATTGATGTCGCTCGTTCAGCATTACGTATTGGTGCCGAGGAAATCCATCTTGCGTGTGTAGAATCAAAAGATGAGATGCCTGCGTTTGATTATGAGATAGAAGAAGCAGAGCAAGAGGGTATCATTATGCATACTCGTCGTATGCCTAAGAGAATCGTTGGTGTTAGTGGCCGAGCAGTAGGTGTTGAGACTTTAGAATGTACATCAGTTTTTGATGGCAAAGGTAGATTTAACCCACAGGTTAAGCCTAGTACTGAGTCGATTATTGAAGCAGATACAATTATTGTTGCAATAGGTCAAGAAGTAGACTATACCTTGTTAAAGGCTGCTGATGGTGTTCTTGTAACCAAGCGTGGTTTACTACAGGTTGATAATCTTACTATGCAAACTAACATTCCTTGGATGTTTGCAGCAGGTGATGCAGTTTATGGACCTGGGCTTGTCATCGAAGCAATTGCTCAGGGTCATGAAGCTGCCATCTCAATTGATCGACATCTAAACGGAGAGGATTTGTATGAGGGGAGACCAAGTAAAGAAAAACTTGTTGCACCAAAACCTGATAAGAAATTTGAAAAAATCCCTCGTGTAGTAATACCTAAACTTGATGTTGAAAAACGTATTCAGTGTTTTGACGAGGTAGAACTTGATATTACAGAGGAGCAAGCAATCAAAGAAGCTGAAAGATGTCTTAGTTGTAATTTCTGTTCGATTTGTAAACAATGTATAGAGGCCTGTGAAGCAGATGCAATCGATCATGAGATGACTGATGAAACAATTGATATTAATGTTGGCTCTGTTATACTCGCGCCGGGATATGAACTATTTGATGCAACTTTAAAAAGTGAATACGGATATGGAAGATATCCAAATGTTTTGAATTCTTTAGAGTTTGAACGTGTTCTTTCTGCTTCGGGTCCATTTAGTGGTCATGTTATCCGTCCATCTGATCAAAAAGAGCCTAAGAAGATCGCATGGATTCAATGTGTAGGTTCTCGTGATAACGCTTGTGGTAAGAATTATTGCTCATCTGTTTGTTGCACTTATGCTATTAAAGAAGCAGTAATTGCAAAAGAGCATGCTCCAAATATTGAGCCTACAATTTTCTACATGGACATGAGAACATACGGTAAAGATTTTGAGAAATATTATAACCGTGCAGAGGAAGAACAAGGAGTGAGATTCTTACGTTGTCGTATATCTTCAGTTGAAGAGGATCCTAAGACTAAAAACCTGTATATCAAGTATGAGACTGAGGATGGTCATCTAAAAGAAGAAATATTTGACATGGTAGTGCTATCCGTTGGTTTTATTTCTAAGGAGAATATGCAGGAACTTGCAAAGAAAATTGGTGTTAAACTCAACGAGTTTGGTTTCTGTGTAACCCCTGAGTTTGATCCTATTGATACTACACGCCGTGGTGTATTTGTCTGTGGTGCATTTTCAGGTCCAAAGGATATACCTGAAACAGTAATGGAGGCCTCTGGTGCTGCTGCAAAGGCTAGTAATATCATTGCTTCCGAAAGAAACACTCTTATCGAAAAGAAAGAGTACCCACCAGAAAGAGATGTCTCATGTGAAGAGCCACGTATTGGACTTTTTATTTGTCACTGTGGTATAAACATTGGAGCATATGTCGATGTACCTTCACTTGTTGAATATGCTAAAACACTTCCAAATGTTGCTTATACAGAAGAAAACCTGTATACTTGTTCTGAGGATACTCAGCGTAAAATCGTTGAAAAAATAAAAGAACATAAACTAAACAGAGTAATTGTTGCCTCTTGTACACCAAGAACCCATGAACCCTTGTTTCAGGAAACAATTAGAGAAGCTGGGCTTAACCCACATCTTTTCGAGATGGCCAATATCCGTGATCAATGCAGCTGGGTTCATATGAAAGAACCAGAGAAAGCAACAGAGAAAGCAAGACAACTGGTTAAAATGGCTGTTGCAAAAGCAGCACTCATTGAGCCTTTACAAACAATCGAGCTAGATGTCACTCAGAAAGCGCTAGTAATCGGCGGCGGTCTAGCTGGTATGATCTCTGCTCTTTCAATAGCTGACCAAGGTTTCGAAGTCTATCTTGTAGAAAAAGAAAAAGAACTAGGTGGAAACCTTAGAAACATTTACTTCACACTTGAAGATTATGATGTAAAGCCATATATGAGATCGATTATTGAAAAGGTAGAGAGGCACCCAAAAATAAAAGTCTATAAAAAAGCACGAGTTGACAAAGTCGATGGGCACATTGGAAACTATACAACAACAATTAAAAACGGTACAGCGAAGCTTAAGATTGAACATGGCGTTATCCTTGTTACAACTGGTGCAGAGGAATTTAAACCAAATGAATACCTCTATGGAAAAGACAATCGTGTGATGACACAATTGGAACTTGAGAAAAAAATAGCAAATGGATCAAGTTTTGTTAAGAAAACAATTGTAATGATACAGTGTGTTGGATCACGTGAAGAAGGACGACCATACTGTAGCCGTATTTGCTGCACTGATGCAATTAAAAATGCTTTAAAAATTAAAGAAAAAAATCCTGATGCAGAAATCTATGTTCTATACCGTGATATGAGAACCTATGCATTCCATGAAACATATTATGAAAAAGCACGAGACAAAGGAATAATCTTTGTGAGATACAGCAAAGATAAGAAACCCAAGGTTAAAAAAGGTAAAAACGACCTAGAAATTGAGGTAAAAGATCCAATACTTGGTGAGAAATTATTATTGCATGCTGATCATCTGGTGCTTAGCCCTGCGATTGTTCCACGAGCTGAAAACGTTGAACTTGCGCAGAAACTAAAAGTACCACTTAATGAGGATAACTTCTTCCTAGAGGCACATGTAAAACTCAGGCCTGTTGATTTTGCAACCGAAGGAATATTCCTTGCAGGTATGGCACATTCACCTAAATCGATAACTGAAACAATCGCGCAAGCATATGGTGCAGCATCCAGGGCACTCATTATTATTTCCAAAGATAAATACTATTCTGATGCACCAATCGCATGCGTTGATGAGGAACTCTGTAGCGGCTGTGGTGTCTGTGAAAAAATATGTCCATATGGTGCAATTGAGATGATTACGGAAACAGAAGATGGTAAAACAAAAAGACTATCCAAGGTTATCGAAGGGGTCTGTAAAGGATGCGGTAGCTGTGTATCAGCGTGTCCATCAGGTGCAATTGAACAAAAAGGGTTCAAACGAGAACAAATCATTTCAATGATAGATGCAGTAGCCCCATAAGATAAAAATCCTCTGTTCACTTACTTTATCTTTTTTCGAGGAAAACTATTATATCTCAATTAGATACTGGTTCGTGAAAATAATTAGATCATCACTACCGGGGACTCAATTTGGTGATAAATTATGGCTGAAATTGACTGTAAAGTTGTAAAAATAATCGTGAAAAAAGATTTGAATTCTTTTGTGAACAATTTGATCAAAGACAAAACACGTGAGATTGTAGGTGTTAAAGCAAAGGGTGAAAAATTTGTTTTTGGTCCGCTTGAAAATGCTGATGAGCTTCGCTTAGATTATGATGTCACGATTCTGCCTCCAAAAAAATATTTTCTTCCCCCGATTGAAACGTTGATGGATTTTAACCTTGAGAAACCGTTTGATGTTCAGGAAAGCGATGTTGAAAAACCTCGGGTTATTGTAGGTATGCATCCCTATGATATTATTGCATTAGAGCAAACAGATAAATTATATCTTGACTCGCAAAAGGATGATTTTTACAGAAAACGAAGAGATAACACAATCATCATTGGAACTGATATTCAGAATGTGTCAGAGAGATCATTTGCTGCCAGTATGAAAACAAATGTAACTGAATCTGGTTTTGATCTGATGCTGACAAATTTGGAAGGTAAATATGCAGTAACAATTGGTTCTGAAAAGGGAAAACGGTTGCTTGAAAAATATGCGAAAACAACAGCTGCAACAGACTCAGATATAAAAAAGATCAAGGCGATTCGTAAACATATCGCTTCCCAATATACCAAAAAAGTCGAGATAGATAAAAAAGAGTGGTCATCTGTTCTTGTTGCAAATTATGATCATCCTATATGGGAGAAAAAATCTGATGAATGTCTAGAATGCAGTTCTTGTACCATGGTTTGTCCCACTTGTTTTTGTTATGATGTAAAGGACGAGGTTTCTTTAAATCTCAAAGATGGGCAGAGGATTCGTACTTGGGATGGTTGTTTACTGCGTGACTTTACAAAGATTGGTAGTGGAGAGGTATTTCGTGGCGATGTCAAAGAGAGATATCGACATCGTTTTTTTAGAAAAGGAAATTATCTGCCAGAGCGATATGGTTTTGTTGCCTGTGTGGGATGTGGACGATGTGGAACTGCTTGTCTTCCAGATATCGCAAATCCTTGTGATGTGATGAATGAGCTTTCTCATTTTGAGAGATCTGATGATACCGGCAGGTTCTTCATTAAACAGAAAACAGAAATTCAGGATAAAGGCATCATTCACATTCCCAAGGGTGCTACCCTCAAACGGAAGGAAAAGCTTACTGTAATGGAAATGCTGTTTGAGATTGAACTTGATGATAAGAAACCTCTTGGTCACAAACCAGGACAGTTTGTAGAGGTTTCAATTTTTGGTATCGGAGAAGCACCTATTTCTGTTTCGTCTGCACCAAGTAAATCTTCTTCTTTTGAAATTGTTGTACGAAAGGTGGGAAATGTCACTTCAAAACTGTTTGCAATGTCTGTTGGTGACAAGCTAGGGATACGAGGCCCTTTCGGAAATGGTTTTAATGTAAAGGAACTTGAAAAGAAGCATCTCTTGTTTACATCAGGCGGTCTTGGCATTGCTCCAATGAGATCATTGATTAATCATGTTTTGGACAAAAATAATCGTAAAAAATTCAAGAATATTACTATTCTCTATGGGTCAAAGTGCCCGGACGAGATACTTTTCATGGACGAAGTTGAAGAATGGAAAAAGGTTGACGATGTTCGGTGTGAGCTGACGGTTGATCAATGTGTAGATGATGAATGCTGGACTGGCTGTGTTGGGTTGATTACAACCCTTTTCCCAAAAATTAAGCTAGACAAGTATGATTCAGAGAATACAATTGCAGTTATTATTGGACCGCCGGTCATGTATAAATTTGTAATACAATGTCTGTTAACGCTTGGAATACCTGAAGAAAATATTTTTGTTTCTCTTGAACGTCGCATGAAGTGCGGCGTTGGTAAATGTGGTCATTGTCAAATCAATGGAGTCTATGTTTGTAAAGAGGGGCCAGTATTCAATTACAGCCAAATTAAGCACCTTCCGGAGGCATTTGAATGAAGCCACGTGTTGCTTTCTTTGATTTTGCAAGCTGCGAAGGCTGTCAATTGCAAATCGCAAATCTTGAGGGGGAAATCCTTGACCTTATCGAAATAGTCGATGTTGTATCGTTTCGGGAAGTTATGAAAGAGCACTCTGACGAATATGATATTGCGATTATTGAAGGTTCGATTACGCGACCTATGGATGAAAAGCGATTACGAAAGATTAGACGTCATGCAAAAATACTTGTTGCACTAGGAGCCTGTGCAACTATTGGCGGGGTCAATAAAATAAGAAATCATCGGCCCGTTGAACAGGTTAAAAAGGAGGTTTATGGGGATACAGATTTTAAGGATAATGAGTTTTTTGACACGTTTCAAACAAAATCAATCAATGAAGTCGTTCCTGTAGATTGCTATATTCACGGGTGTCCAATTAATCGCGATGAGTTTAAACAGGTTATAATTGCGTTAGCATTAGGTAAGAAACCAGAGGTGCCTAATTATCCAGTTTGTGTCGAGTGTAAAAAGAATGAAAACGTGTGTTTGTTTGAACTTGGGAAGTTCTGCATAGGGCCAATTACTAGAGCAGGATGTAACGCTATTTGCCCAACAAATGGAAGTCCGTGTGACGGATGCCGTGGTATTCTACAGAAACCACAAATTGAATGTATCATGGATATCCTTGAAAAATATGATTTGACCTATGAAGAGATGAAACGTCGTTGTACAATGTATAATATGTCGATCTTTAACCCTAGCGAGGGGATGACTTTTGCAAGGAGGGGGAGCAAATGAGTAATAACGTTGCTATTAATGTAGAGCATGTTACTCGTGTTGAAGGGCACGGCAATATTGTTCTTAATATAAAAAAAGGTAAAATTGAACAGTTACAGTGGCAGGTTTCTGAGGCTCCTCGGTTTTTTGAAGCTATGCTGAGAGGGCGACATTATGACGAGCTTCGCCCCATCACTTCAAGGATTTGTGGAATATGTTCTATTGGGCATTCTCTTGCTTCATTGAAGGCTACTGAAGATGCACTTGACATTAAGATTTCTGAGCAGACTGAAGTGCTAAGAAGATTAGCTATTAATGCAGAGAATATGCAAAGTCACATTCTTCATGTTGGATATCTTACTGCACCTGATCTGTTTGGCGTGGGAAGTGTTTTTCCGCTTGTAGGAAGCAAACATCAAGATGCACTACTAAAGATCGTTAAACTTCACCGTTTGTTCAATGAAATGTCTGATTTGGTGTGTGGTCGCACGACACATCCGATTAGACTTATTGTTGGAGGATTCTCTGCGATACCAACCGAGAAGCAACTGCACAATTTACGACAAAGACTAAAAGATGATCTAAAGACTACGAAAGAAGTTGCTAATGTTTTGAATAGCGTTGTTGACAACTTTCCTGATTTTGAGAGAGAGACGGAATATATAGCACTGAGTTCTAATGATGAGTATGCCTTTTACGATGGAGACATTACTTCAACGGACACGGGTAAGCATCTAGATTACAAAGATTATCTATCCGTTATGAAAGAGTATGTTGTACCACAATCTACTGCTAAATATGCTAAACACGTACGTGAATCGTACATGGTTGGAGCACTGGCCCGGTTCAATCTTAATAGCAAACAGTTGCGTCCAATTGCAAAGGAAGTTGCCAATCTTTTTGGATTAAAAGCAATAAATTACAATCCCTTTATGAATAATATCGCACAACTGGTAGAGTTTGTTCATAATATTGAGGATTCTGTGCTCTTAATTGATAGATTAATAGACAAAGGTATCAAAGATGAAAAACCAGTTAATTTCAAATTAAAAGCAGGGCAAGGTATTGGAATCGTTGAAGTGCCAAGGGGAATTCTTGTTCATGATTATACTCTCGACGATAAAGGAAGATGCATGAAGGCAAACTGTGTCATTCCTACAAATCAGAACCATGCAAACATCCAAAAGGATATGGAAGAATTTGTCCCTCAAATCATAGATAAACCTGAAAAAGAGATTGAATTAGCTCTAGAAATGCTTGTAAGAGCTTATGATCCGTGTATCTCATGTAGCACCCATTATCTAGATGTAAAATTTGTATAATATGAAAGAAATTGGTGTTATTGGCATAGGAAATCCCTTGCGACGGGATGACGGTATTGGCATAGTTCTTTTGGAAAAACTCATTGGAAGAAAAGATGAGTTGCCCAACAACGTAGAATTTATCGATGGTGGTACCGGTGGAATGAATCTTCTTCATTTGTTCGCTCGTTTTGATGTTGTTGTTATTATTGATGCAGTGAATTTCGATGGAAACATTGGTGAATCAAAACTGTTTACAACAGAGGATGTTTATAGTAAAAAAACTCAAATCAACATTTCAACGCATGAATCAGACATCTTAAAAATCATACATCTTTCAAAAAAGCTTGGGGAGAACCCTGATGAAATTTTTATCTTTGGTATTCAACCGAAAGACACATCATTTGGACAAGATTTTTCATCTGAGTTACAACAAAAAGTTGAACCGTTGTCGGTAAGTTTACAAAATGAGATAACATCAATCTTTAGTAAAATGAAGAGATAGAATGTAAGGAGTTAGGTATCTATGAAAGGTGAACCTGTTAAATACACATATAATACACGGCTTGAATGGACTGGAGAGAAAAAAGGAATTTTGAAGTGTAAAGGCAAACCAGATATTGTGACGGCATGCCCTCCTGAGTTTGGTGGCCATCCTGGCGTTTGGTCGCCTGAAGATCTCTTTTTAGCTTCTGTTGAGGTATGTACTATGACCACCCTATTATGGTTTACAAGTAAAGAAGATCTTACTTTGAAATCCTACGAAAGCGCCGCGATTGGTAATGTTGAACTAGTTGGTGGCGTGTTTCAATTTAGTTCTATTACCATTAAGGTAAAAATTAACGTTCTTTCTGAAGGAGATCGCTTACGTGTTGAAAAGATATTGAAAAAGGTAAAACATGCATGTTTGATTACTAACTCTATTGATACCAATGTTTGCATTGAGCCAGAGATAATTGTTGATTAAGAATTAACACTAAATTTAATAAACAAACTATCAATAACAAAATAACATTTATTTGATAAGATAATGGAGGCATAATATTATGACGAAAATAGAGGAATATGATCTACCAGATGATTTATACTATCATAAAGAACATTCATGGGTGAAGGTTGAGTCAGATGGAAATGTGAGAGTTGGAATGAATGATTTTTATCAAAAGAGCGCAGGTGATACTACATACATTGATCTTCCGTTTGAAGGCGATGACGTGGAACAAGGGGAAACTTGTGGAAAGATTCAATCTGCCAAATGGGTGGCTAAATTTGTGTCTCCAGTGTCTGGTGAAATACTTGAAGTTAACGAAGAACTTGAAGATGATTGTACGTTGATAAATAAAAGTCCGTATGACAAAGGATGGATAATGCTGATAAAACCATCAAATTTTGACGGAGAATCGAAAAACCTCCTTCATGGCGACAAAGTTGAATCATGGCTTAAGAAAGAAATAGAAGATGCTGAGAAAAAGAAAGCATGAACTCTTTTGATTTCTCGCCACTTTATTTTTTCCTTTTTGAACGTTTTGTTTTATTCTAACAACAACTACCAAACAATTATCTCATAAACATGATCTGAGTACAAAGGTAAAAAGATGAATAAATGGCGTTTACTTGATACCGGAAAGCTTACTGCAGCTGAAAATATTGCTCTTGACGAAACATTGCTTGAGGCTAAAAAAAATAATGGAAATATTCCAAATACTGTTCGTTTCATGCAGTTTTCTCCTCCTGCAGTATTACTTGGTTATCATCAGAGTCTAGCTCAAGAAATCAGAGCTGATTTTTGTAAAAAAGCAGGTATTGGCATCAACAGAAGAATAACCGGTGGTGGTGCGATATTTTTCGATGAAACACAGCTTGGATGGGAAATTATTTGCGAGAAACAGCTTTTTAATGTAGGAGTTGCAGATACTGATTTTTTTAAAAGATTAAGCCAACCACTTATTTCTGCTCTAAATAAAATGGGAATTACTGCTTCTTTTCGCCAGAGAAACGATATTGAAATTAAGGGTAGAAAAATCTCTGGAACTGGCGGTACTGAAGAAGGCGATATCTTTTTGTTCCAAGGAACACTTCTTGTTGATTTTGATGTAGAAACCATGCTTAAGGCACTTCGCATCCCTATTGCTAAACTAAAGGATAAAGAGATTGACACAGCAAAAGAACGAGTGACGTGTCTAAAATGGGAGCTTGGCTGTGTACCCGAAATAAATGAATTAAAAAAAATACTTAAAGAAGGTTTTGAAGAAGCGTTTGATATATGTCTTGAGCCAGAAGGACTTAGTAAAGAAGAAGAAACGCTTTTTTTAGAGAAAAAAAATATGTTTACTTCTCAAAGCTGGATAAACAAAATAAGACTCCCTAAAGATGAACAACAAATGCTCTATTCTATCCATAAGGCAGATGGAGGTCTTATCCGAGTTTCGTTAATGATTAATCTGACGCATAATCGCATCCAAAGCATAGTAATTACTGGTGATTTTTTTGCTTATCCTAAAGGAATTATATTGGATTTAGAGGCAGAATTAAAGGATGTCTCTATTGATGAAAAAATTATTTCTGAGAAGGTCAAAGCTTTTTTTGAAAAAAAACAACCTCAAATACCTGGTGTTTCAGCATCAGATTTCATAAGCGCTGTTAATAAAGCGTTAGAAAAAATCAATATCGCCCAGTTTGGAATACCGCTCTTGTTAGCAAACCGTATATTTACAGTCAATGGTTCATTTGCTGAGACGATAAAAAAATCCCCTCGTTATCTTCTTCTTCCGTATTGTGCAAAATCTTTAGTGTGTGACTTTCGATATAAAAAGAGTTGTACGGAGTGTGGGAACTGTAGTGTTAGCGATGCGTATACGCTTGGTAGAAAAAGCAATATGTGGGTTACAACCATTACTAGTTTTGAGGATTTGATGGTGACACTTGAAGAATTCAAATCACAAGGTGTATCTTCTTATGTTGGATGTTGCTGTGAGGCTTTTTATACGAAACATATTTCTGATTTTGAAAGATCAGGTATTTCTGCAGTTCTTATCGACATTGATGATACAACCTGCTATGAACTAGGAAAAGAGAAAGAGGCATATTTGGGAAATTTTGAGAGTCAAACAAGTGTTAATATTGATTTACTACAGAAGGTGTTAGATGCTTACATGTGATATTTTAGTTGTCGGTGCAGGACCCGCAGGATCATCAGCAGCTTTAGAGGCTGCAAATAGTGGGGCAAATGTTTTGTTGATTGAAAAAAAGAAAAACATTGGTGTTCCTGTTCAATGCGCTGAGTATATACCAAAGCTTCTTCTCAACAAAATAAAAATTTCACGAAAAAGCCTTGTTCAAGATGTTTATGGGTTGAAGACCTATCTTTTAAACGATGAATGTAGAGAGTCACGTCTGCCAGGTTGTATGCTTGACCGATCTGTTTTTGATAAAGAACTAGCACTATGCGCGGAGGATGCAGGTGCTACCGTTTATATCAATACGACGTGTATTTCAAATAATAAAGAAAAAACACTACTCAATAAAGATGGCAGAAAAACAGATGTTGTCTCAAAGATAGTTATCGGTTGTGATGGCCCAAAATCAACAGTAGGTACATGGATAAATAGTGTAAATGAGGAGTTTGTCGTTGGCATGCAATATAGCATCCCATTGGTTGATCCATTGGATTTTACCGAGGTCTATTTTGATTATGATTTTTTCGGTGGATACGGCTGGCTATTTCCAAAAGACACATATGCAAATGTTGGAGTCGGAATAAAATATGCCTCGAATTTTAAAACAAACAAGTCGCTTGGTGTTCTTCTAAAACAATTTGTTAAAACACTTGAAAAAGACGGTAAAATCAAAAATAAACCTACTTCAACCACCAGCGGCTTAATTCCTGTAGGAGGACCGCTACAAACTGTGAAAGAGAACATATTGCTTGTTGGTGATGCAGCAGGACAAACACATCCGATAACAGGCAGCGGAATATCTCAAGCTGTTATTTGCGGTAAGATCGCAGGTAGAATCTCAGCATCTGCAGTTCGCAAAGAAAAGATAGAATTGTTAGATGAGTATGAGAAAGAATGGAGGGGCATTTTTGGTGATGAGCTAGAAAGAGCGCGGAAGAAACGGCGATTCCTTGAGGAAAACTGGAATAAACTTGATATGATAATAAAGAAATGCTGGACAACATTTCAGGAATATTACTATGACTGATTTCGATGAACTTATCATAAAATCAAGAAAGATTTCTTGGCAGAAGTTTGGTAAAAATATTACATTTTATCATCCTGGTATGTTTAAATATAATGGATGCTGGGGAGAATATCCTGCGATATCTATTACTGGCAGTCACTGTGAGCTTCAATGCGATCACTGTCAGTCAAAAATACTTGAATCAATGATTTCTGCCACAACACCAGATGAACTGATTAGAAAATGCAAAAAAATAGAGGAGATGGGAAATACTGGTTGTCTTATCAGTGGAGGAAGCAAATTTGATGGAACGATTACATGGAACGATTTTATCCCAGCTATAAAGACTATTAAAAAAACAACAAATCTTTTCCTCTCAATTCATAGTGGCATTATTGATGTTCAGGCAGCAAAACAATTAAAAGATGCAGGAATCGATCAGGCTCTCATCGACGTGATCGGTGATGATGAAACAATAGAGAAGATATATCACGCTAGTTTTGGTATCGAAAAAATTGAAGAATCACTTGATGCGTTGAAAACTGCAGATATTTCAATTATTCCTCATATCGTCGTAGGCCTCCATTATGGACAAATACGGGGGGAATACAATGCAATTGAGATGATTAAAAAATATGATCCAGAAGTATTAGTTATTGTATCGCTCATGGCGCTGTCTGGGACATCTATAAAAAACAGTATACTACCCACTTCTGAAGAGATCGCACATGTTATTGCTACAGCAAAAATTAGTATGGCTGATGTCCCGATATCTCTCGGATGCGCCCGCAACAGAGCAGACTACAAAATTGATTGTCTGGCAGTAGACTGCGGGGTAAACAGAATTGCAATACCTTCAGAAGAAGCCATTAAAAAAGCAGAGGAATACAATCTAACTATTAAATGGAAAAAAACATGCTGCTCCATACCAATAAATGAAAAAGAGGTGTAAAATGAACAAAGAAAGTCCGAAATATTTACGAACCAGCCTTGCTGCTGCAATGACTCTTGGTTTAAAGAACGGACGTTTTTATCGTAACGCACAGCTACCTTGTATTAACCTGCTTCTCACCTATAATTCAGGTTGTGCAGGAAATTGCGGCTATTGTGGTCTTTCAATGAGACGACCAGGAACGTATAAGGATAAAAGTTTTATTAGGGTAGAATGGCCGATATACAAACTCACAGAACTGATGAAGAGAATTTCTGAAAGTGATGGCAAAGTAAAAAGAATTTGTGTTTCGATGATAACAAACAAAAGAGCAATAAAAGATACGTCAGAGATTACAAAAACACTGAGACAAAATTTGGATATCCCTGTATCACTTCTTATTTCACCTACTATTCTAGATAAAAACGATTTATATGAATTCAGGAAAAATGGTGCGGACATGATCGGTATAGCAATTGATTGTGCCACTCCTTGTTTGTTTGAAAAAATTCGAGGGAAAAAAGTTTCCGGTCCACATAAATGGGAACAATACTGGAAATGTTATGAAGATGCGCTTGAAATATTTGGCAGACGAAACGTTGGCGCTCATCTCATTGTAGGCCTAGGAGAAACAGAAAAAGAAATGATTGAAACAATACAGAGAGCCTACACCATGGGAGGAAGCACCCATCTGTTTTCTTTTTTCCCTGAACCGGACTCCTCTCTTTCAAAGCATCCTCAACCACCAATCGGCCAATACCGGCGGGTTCAGCTTGCCCGATTCCTAATTGATGAGGGCATAAGCAGCTTTGAAGATTTCAGTTTTAACACCAATGGGAAGTTGACAGGCTTTGGCATGACTGATGAAGCTCTCTCAAAAATTATTAAGTCAGGAAAACCTTTTATGACAAGTGGTTGCCCTGGACGAGATGGAGAGGTTGCCTGCAACAGGCCATATGCTAACTGCCTTCCGGGTCCTGAGATTAGAAATTACCCGTTTTACCCTGAAAAAGAAGATATTGAAAAAATAGATGTGGAGTTGGAAAAATAGATTGTTTTATCTCTTGTTCTGGGACACGCAGTTTGAAAGTGAGAAATAATTTCGGGACTATACAATTGATTTAATAAGTGGAAAAATTTAAATATGTAATTTGTATTATGTGTTAAATTGTAATTGTTACAAATTAGAAACCATTACAAATATTGGGGTAAAATGTTTGAAAAATATGTAAAACTGCTAAAAGAAAATTCAATAAAAGTCACGCCTCAACGACTAGAAATACTAAAGTATCTCGATAAAAATAGAACTCACCCAACTGTTGACGAAATATATTCAGAGTTAAAAGAAACCCCCCCCTGCTCTTTCTAAAACAACAGTATATAATTCTGTAAATGTGTACTCAGAGGTCATGGTCTTATTCAATCACTTACAATATCTGGCTCTGAGCTACGATATGATTTTAAACATGGCATGCATCATCATTTTCTTTGTAAGAAATGTGGAGAGGTTATTGATATCGATGTCGTATGTCCAAATTTAGGAAACATGTTAGAATGTGGGCATGAAGTAGAGGAGGTACATGGGTATTTCAAAGGTACATGTAAAAAATGCTTGAAGAAAGAGACTAATGAAAATGGATCCACGGTATTGGGACGCAATGGAACATTCTTTTGTAGCTTTTTTTATCCCATTTGTAATCCATTCTTTTAATTTATTTATATATGGAAAATCTATACCAACAATGACAAAAAATGTCTGTATTCTAGTATCTTGGCACATAGGGCGATTTGACTTTCTTGCCAAATCGATATTTTTAAGGATTGTTTCTATTTGGGTCTTTGCCACTCCATTTTCAATTTCATACGCGCGCTTGAAAGCATCTACAACATCTTCCAGCAACTCGGTTTCTGCCTTTTTTACCAATGTAACTATGCCGTCTTCTATGTTTTTTCCTTCTATGCAGACAAGCCTTCTTTAGCAAGGGCATAGAGTTTTTATTTTAGTATTTCTCTCACAGATTGTTAAAACTTTCGCTATAATATATGATATTATCATAGATAATATCAATTTATTTTATATAGGGGTGGTATATTACGGGTCTTGCGGGGTTGTAAAGCTATGTCAAAGACGTTTGCCATTGAACCTGATGTAGAAGCGTTACAAGAAAACATAATACATAATCCTAACGATGATTTTTTTATAAACTTTCTGAAACCATACTACGTGCTTACAAAGGATGGTCAGTACCTTTTTGGATCAACACAACCTGGGAGACGGCCAGATAGAGCTTTTTATATGATTCCTAAAAATTATAAACTTGGTAAAAAACAGAAAAAGTTTGATAGAGATATTGGGGAAAAAATCTACGAAGTCGCTAAAAAATATCTTCAGGAGGAAAAACCAAAGCTTATTGTGCAGGAGGGAATTCAAGGTGAATCTGGATATGAAGTTGGATTACGCATTACTATTAGTGTAAAAAATCCTCATAATGCTTATATTGCTTGGATGGGGAAGCTAATGATTTTCCCACCAAAACAGGATATGAAGATCGACTGTTGGAACTATATCATACAAGAAAAACTCCCAGATAGATATGTCAAGGAAATTCAAAGTGTCTGGCCAGAGTACGACCCCAACGTTCCTTTAACACTTTATGACTTTACAGAAATGAATAAAAATATTAGGCGAGTGGTCAGTCTTGGTGTTGATTATTTTGGCGGGGCATTTAAAAAACCTAATCTTACGATGGTGTGGAATAAAGCTGAAGCTGATGGTTTAATTACATATCATGCTGGATGCACATCCGATCGTGTTCTGAAGGGGTTGAGCGGTACAGGGAAAACTACGTTAACTGTTGGTCCCGAGCTGGAGCAGGATGATGCTTGTCTTGGTATGCCAATCCGTGATAAAAATGGAAAAATTACCAAGGTTCAATTGATAGGTCTTGAAGCTGCAAGTTATGCCAAATCAGAAGGGTTAAATTCCAATAGCCCTGAATGGGCAGGGTTGATGAAATCTAGAGAGATTAATAAAAATGGAAAACGACCTGTTGTACTAGCGCAAAACATAGATTGTGAAGGGATGAGATATGAGCATAAAAGCATTGAAGGTCATAAGGTTAAAGTTCCACAAAAAATACCAGGAGAAAAAGTTGGTTCTTTGCAATGTACAAAATACGAGGAAAGTGGAACTACCAACGGTAGATTTATCTTTTTATTTAGTGAGTTGAACCCAGATTGGGGAAGTGGTCGAGAGAAATGGTTAAAAACTGAAGCATTAAGTTTTAAAAAATATGATGTTCTTGAGCCTATTTTTAGAGTGGTTTACCCAAAGATGGCCGTTGCTCTTGATAGCGGTTGTGAAAGTATTATTACTTCGGCTATTGCTGCCCGGAAACCTGGGACAAGAGTTAGATCATATGCTGCTACTGATTTTATGGCACGAGAGCAATCGGAGCAGGCACTGTTAAAATTAAAGATGTACAATGATATGGGCTTAGATACCAGTGGAAAACTAGTCTTTTTTATTAACAACGCAGGCTTTGTCGGTGAATATGATTTTGATGGGAAACAGATTAAAAAACTTGATATAAAAGGAAAGCTGATAAAAAAGAGAAATAAAGAGACAGGCGAAATACTTTGTAATGAACTTGGTGAGCCTAAATACGAGGGGCGTGGTGAAGGAATTAAAGTAGCTGATTCAAAGCGGTTGATATATCTTGTGGAACAAAAGAAGATTAAAAATTGGATAAAACATCCCGTATTTGGCTATTTGATACCAGATCCTACTGAACTTGAAGAAAAACATGATATGACAGATTTCGGGAAACGGTTCAATCCATTGAACTACTACACACCAAAACAATACCTCGAATTCGTCAAAAGAGACATAAAGGAGCGTACAGAATTTCTTGAAGATTTATTCAAGGGTCAGAAAGGAGAAGAAAAACTGAAAGATATTATTTACATATGGAAGAACTGTAAAATTCCAACTGAGGAAGAAATTAAAGAGTTTTATGATACATATTATTGAGTAGAGTTCAAAATTCCCAGTATTTTCATATCTATCTTCTGTTTTTTTCTTGGGTATTTGAGTAAGATTGTAATTAAATACATCCAATCCTTGAAGCGTTCCAAGCATTTTTTTTATATTTCAAGTATAAAGTTGAATCAGTTATTTTTAGATTACGTTATCGATAATAAGTTTCTCCATTTCTTTGAATTTACTCAGATAATTCAAGTGTTTCCTCAGTTATAAATATAATATCATTTTAGACTATTATTTCGTAACTATTAATAGAAAAAAATTAACTGAGGTTGTTTATTACAATGAGGATGACTGTTAAAATTTTTGATACAATTATCGTTGGAGCTGGAATTTCTGGACTGGCTTGTGCTAAATGTCTCCAGAAAAATGATGAGGATTTTTTACTTATTAGTAAGGATATCGGTGGCCGAATCCTCACTTCTGAAGATGGAGCTGTAAATTATGGTGCATTTTTTGTTTGCTCTGATTATCATAATGTCTTACAGCATGTAAAATTACATTCTAGAATTAATTTAAGTGATTTCTGTTTTCATGATAATGATGATATTTATGTTCTATTTGGACCCAAGCTCTTAGCTTATTCCTTCCAATTTATAAAAGTACTTAAAATACTTTACAAGTTCAGAAAAGCATTTAGAAATTTTCGAAAAACATCTGAAACTATTTCACAGAAAAAAGCAATTGAAAACGATCCTTTTTTGCATGAACTATATATGAAAAATGCAATTAACTTTGTTAAAGAGCATAAAATCCAGGCTGGAACAGATAAATATCTATCAAAAAGCCTTTATTCAACGACATTTTCAACAATTCGAGAAATGAATGCTTTTAGTTTTTTACAGTTTCTTCTGCCACTCATAACACCTATTTATACCTTCACCTTTGAAAAAGAGAAAATGATTAAACCTTTTCAAGAAAAAATAATTCTAGATTGCGTTAATGATGTCAAGTTTAAGAGTAACCAGTATAAGATTAAATCTAATGAAAATATATTTTATGCAAAGAATGTTGTTTTGGCAACAGAAATCAGTTCGTCTAAACATTTTGCAAGTGTCAAAAAAGCAAACAAACCAGTAAGTACTCATATGCTTCATATCAAGGGATCACCAAAAGATATAGTTGCACGAAAAAAATACCAATTGTTTTCTTACCCATGTAATGTACAAGCAATTGCTGACTTAGAAGATGGTACATATCTTTTGTATTATAAAAATGAAATACCTATATTAGATAAATATTTTTCAAAATATCAAACTATCTCTAGTCATTTTTGGGACCCTGCAGGAACTATTAATGGTCATACATTAATAGAAAATAATCGAGGTAACAACCTGTATCTTATCGGAGATTTCAACGTAGCGGGTCTAGAAGAATCATACATCACAGGTATTTATAGTGCAAATCAAATCATTCAAATGCATTAATTATAAAGCAATAATTCATAGAAGTTTCAATATATTCTTTTTAAAAAAAGTGCAAAATTAATAAATGTTTATATGCTAACTATTCTAAATTTTGGAGGTGAAAAACAAAATGGTTAAGTTTTCAGAAGTAAAAATTTCAATAGCAACAGCAATTGCAGCGGCCTTTGGATTCATTATTGCTTTGATATGGAAAGAGATAATCATTGGACTCATGGTTCTAGCAGGCATGTGGCAAGAAGGTGGACCTACATCGTGGGGTAATGCAGGAATTGCAATATTCTCAGCTATTGTCATAACGTTGTTATGTATCTTTGGAATACTCTATATCTCTAAGTGGGCTGGAATAGTGAAAAAATAAACTAATTTCCTTCTCATTTTCTTCTTTTTTTTATCCAAAAAGATGAATAACTGTATAAAGTAATTTATAAAAATTTCTTCTCCTTTTAAAGATGGATTTTCTTATAATCATAAGAGAAACTCAATATTCATCATTTTTTCAAAAGAATTAAGTACCCTTGTATCCTTTTAATTTAAGAGGTGAATGATAAGATGGGGGTCTATAAGATAATAGATATAGTTGGAACATCAACTAATAGTTTTGCAGATGCTGCAAAAAACGCCATTATTGAAGCAAGTAAAACAGTGAAAAAAATTAGGAGAGCAGAAGCTACTAAATTTGATATAAAAGTAGAAAACGATAAACCTACTTTATTCAGAGCAGAGATGAGAATATCCTTTGAAATTGAGAGGTAAACATTTTATAACAAGGGAACTGTAAGACTACCAAAAGGCATGACTACAATCCTTGGTTTTTTACCTTTAGATTTTATCAGTTCTACCGCATCGTCTACAGCTGTTTGAATATCTGAATAAGGTTTCAATTGTGATTTTTTAATAGTATTCTCATCAAGATCAGTTACAGCCCACATCTCAGCACGCACTCCAATTTGAGCCATTTTTGCGGCTTTATGATAACCTAGTTTATATTCATCACCAAGAATCTCAAGAATCTTTTTTGGAGAATCAGCTTTACAAAGTAATTCTAAAAAAGCATCCTCTCCAACGCCTGTACGACATTTTGATACAAGGATAATAACACCATCATCTTCTAATGCAAGCTTACCATTATCAAGAGCCTTTTGAGACTGATAAAGATCAATATCCATAGGATAAGGAGCGGCAGTAATCACAATGTTTCCTTTTTGTTTTAAAGGAATACAAAAAACCTGCTTTGAAAAATCAATCGCTGCATCAAATGATTTATGTAAATCACCAGCAGTAACCGCAAAAAGCTTATGATCACCAGTGAGAACGGTTTGAATTGAAAAAACATTGAGATCCTTTAAAACATTCATTGCATCAGACATATCTTCATGAACAGGGTTACCCTCTAGAGCAAGAGATCGTGCTTTATCACTCAACGCTAGTTTATGATTCATCTCAATTGTTTTATACGAGGCAACACCCGGAAGAAATGATTTTCTACCACCAGTGTAGCCTGCAAAATAATGAGGTTCAACACTCCCGATAACAAGAATATTATGATATTCAGAAACTAGTTTGTTAATATACATTTCAGTTCCATTTTTTGACTTACCAAGATACGTCATATCCTCATCTTTTCGTGCATCATGAGCATAAACTTTCCTTCTAAAAACTTCATAAGTATCTCCAAAAATAAACCTATACTCCTCTTCGGTTGGAGGTCGATGAACACCAGTTGCAATAAGGAACTTAACATCAGGATGAGAAGAAAGAACAGGCAAAAGATAACTTAGAATTTTTGAAGTAGGAGTTGGTCTTGTAGCATCATTAACAATTACAAGCAGCCTATCAGCATTTTCAGCAAACTCATCATAAGACTCAAAGCCAATAGAGTTTTCCAAAGCATTCTCAATTAATTTATCTTGGTCTTTAATTGATACTTTATTAGGAACCATTACATCACAAGGTTCAGGAATTTGAACTTTGATTTTTTCTTTTCCATAAGGAATGTCGACTTGCATTTATCTCCCTCAAGATTAATCGATTATCAGCTATTGCAAATAGCCAATCACCTAATATATTTATATGCCTCTCGATATTCTCGAGGCAGATGAAAAACTTCCATGTTGCTATTGTTGGAGGAGGCGTTATTGGCTCTGCGATTGCATGGGAGTTATCAAAATATAAATTGGACGTTGTTGTTTTTGAAAAAGGTAGTGATGTTGCCTCTTGCACAAGTAAAGCAAACAGCGGTGTTATTCATAGTGGGATAAATTCTCCAACTGGCTCACTTAAAGCACGTTATTGTGTCGAAGGAAATAAAATACTCCAATCTCTTGCAGACAAACTAGGTTTTCAAATTAAATGGATCGGAAAATATGTAATTGCTAAAAATGAAGAAGAAGCAAAAGAGCTTGAACGACTTAAAAAGTTAGGATTTGATAATAAAGTCCCAGGTTTAGAAATAAAAGATGGTTCAGAAGTTAAAATAAAAGAACCAAATGTTTCGTGTTACACAGCTCTATGGGTTCCAACAGCTGGGATAATATCGCCATATGAATTCACAATTGCATTTGCTGAAAACGCTGTAGAAAACAATGTTAATTTTTTACTTGAGACCGAAGTAATAGATCTTAAGAAAATAAAAGATCATTTTTTAATAAAAACAAACAAGGGTGAATATCAATCTCAACTTCTAGTAAATGCTACTGGTTTGTACTGTAGAAAAATAGATGCTATGCTCGAGGAGCCAGATTTTCAAGTTTATCCATGTAGGGGAGAGTACCTAGTTTTAGATAAAAACTACAGCAATTTAATCAACTCTATGATTTACCCAGTTCCACCAAAGGAACTTGGTGTGTTAGGTGTTCATATAACCCCAACAATTGAAGGAAATATATTACTTGGTCCAAGTGCTGAATTTATTGGTGACCCTGATGACAAAAGAACAACAAAAGATATGATGAAAACATTATTCAATGAATCAAAAGAAATTCTACCTGCATTGCCTGAAAAAGCAGTTATTAATGCTTTTTCAGGGATTCGTTGTAAACTAGCTTCACCTGGTGAAGGAGGTTGGGCGGATTATAGAATAGAAGAAAGTAAAAATACTCATGGGTTGATAAATCTTTTAGGAATAGAATCACCAGGGCTAACTGGTGCTCCAGCGATAGCAAAAGAAATAACAAGGATGATTTCTAAGTTTATAGAGCTGAAAAATAAAACTGATTTTAAAATTAGGAAAGTAAAGAAAAAGAGTTTTTCTGAAATGACTGCAAAAGAACAATCAGATTTAATCAATAAAGATGAAAGATGGGGTAGAATTGTCTGTAGATGTGAGCATATTACTGAGGCAGAAGTTATCGAAGCACTTACAAATCCTATTGGAGCCCAAACCTTATCTTCTGTAAAATATCGTTGTAGAGCAGGTATGGGAAGATGCCAAGGTGGTTTTTGTTCTCAGCATATAATAAGAATTATGGAGAAACAATTCAACATTGACGTTAATAAAATAAATTTGAAGTCGCCAAGGTCTAACCTCTTTTATGGTAGGACACGGGAGAAGGTAAATGACTAACTTCAACACAGATGTAGCAGTTATCGGTGGTGGTCCTGCAGGCCTTGCTGCTGCTATTTCAGCATATGAGAATGGAGCAAAAAATGTCATAGTTTTAGATAGAAACAAATGGCTTGGTGGAATTTTACCTCAGTGTATTCATGATGGATTTGGAGTTGAAGAAACAGGTTCTTCTATGACTGGTCCTGAGTATGCTGAAATGTATATTAATACTGCTAAAAAACTTAGGATAAAGTTCATGAATGAAACAATGGTGTTACAGTTCAATAAAAATCGAAAGATTATTGCTGCTAACAAGAAAGATTTACATCAAATTAATGCAAAATCTATTGTTTTAGCTATGGGTTGTAGAGAAAAAACAAGATGGAATATTATGATACCTGGAGATAGGCCTAGTGGAATCTACACAGCAGGGGTTGCACAATCTTTCATCAATCTTTATAACATAATGGTTGGGAAAAAAGTAGTAATCCTTGGATCTGGGGATGTAGGACTTATAATGGCACGTCGTTTAAAATTTGAAGGTGCAAAGGTCCTTGGAGTAGTTGAAATCCTACCTTATGCAAGTGGCCTCCAAAGAAATATTGTTCAATGCCTTGATGACTATGGTATTCCACTCTATTTGAACCACACAGTTACTTACATTAAGGGAAGAGAGAGATTAGAAAGTGTAACTATTGCACAAGTCGATGAAAAAATAGATATTATTCCTGAAACAGAAAGAGAGATTAAATGTGATACATTACTTCTCTCTCTTGGCTTAATTCCTGAAAATGAATTGTCAAGAAATGTTGGAATCGAAATTGATAATGTAACTGGTGGACCAATAGTTAATCAATATTTTGAAACTTCATTATCTAGTGTTTTTGCATGTGGTAATTGTTTACAAGTTTATGATACAGTAGACGCCCTTGCAATTGATGCAAAAAAAGCAGGGGAAAATGCTGCAAAAAATACTATTAAACAAAATAAAAAAATCAACATTAAAGCTGGTAAAGGGATTAATTATGTAATACCACAGAGAATTAGTAAATCTGGAAAAATACGTTTTACTCTTAGAGTTAAAAAACCATGTGTATCTCCAACTCTTCGGGTGATTTCTGGTGATTACGAGCTTTTTAAGAAAAAACTAAGATGGGCAAATCCTGCAAATATGGTTGGATTTGATATCGATATTTCTGATGAAACGATTAAAGCCAAGGGTGATTTGGTTGTGTTACTTGATGGCTATTGAAAAAGAAATCACTTGTATTGTTTGCCCTATCGGGTGTAAAATCTTGGTTAGAGTAGTTGAAAATCAGTTTGAGTTACTTGGAGGAAATAAGTGTAAAAGCGGAATTGATTATGCAAAAAGTGAAGCTCTTGATCCACGGAGAATGCTAACTTCTTCAGTTTTAGTAAATAATGGAGAATGGCCTCTTGTTAGCATAAAAAGTTCAAAACCTGTCCAAAAATATAAGATTTATTCTGTTTTAAAAGAAATTAAGAAAATTAAAGTGAATGCTCCAGTTAGATCTGGGCAAATAATAATTAAAAATATTGCAGGTACTAAGATAGATATTTTAGCAACTAAATCTATAAAAAAGTAATATTTTAACACTATTTTTTAGCAGATTTTAAATATAGCTATAGGATACAAAACTTGCAAAACTATTAATAGTTAACACGTGTTAATTGGGAGTGACGTCTATGAGTATCACAGATTTGACTTCTATGGGGGAGCCACAGGTTGAATTAAAGAAGGAAATAAACGATAGATTGAGTAAATTACAAGATGAGGTTTCTGATTATTGTTATCAGTGTGCCAAGTGTACTTCAGGCTGCGAAGCACATAAATTACTCGAGCTTGAACCTCATAAAATTGTTGCGCTTCTTAAGCAGGGGCTAATTGATGAAATGGTAAATTCTGATATCATTTGGACATGTATGAGTTGTTTCAAGTGCCGTGAACGGTGTCCACAAAAAATTGCGCCTGTAGAGATCTTGTTTGCATTGAAGAATCTGGCTGTTGCTGGTGGAAAACAAGTTCCTGGAAAATATACTAGTGTTTTACAGTCTGTTCTTTCTATTGGGCTTATTCAAGATGCGCAGAGTGTTACAACTAAAGATATGAAGACTAAAACAAGAGATGATTTAGGACTTCCACCTCTTTCAAAACCAGATGATCCTGCTAAGTTTCAAGCAGGACTCATGAAAATAGCAGTTGAAAAAGTATAGGGTTTGCTTATGAAAAAGAAACTTGCGTTATATACTGGTTGTTTAATGTCTACGGAGCAGTACGGCTATGAGCTTTCCGTTCGAGAAAGTTTACCATTGTTAGATGTTCAACTGGTCGATATCGCGGGTTTTTCCTGTTGTGGCGAACCTTTGAAAAGTGTGAATCAGTTATTAACACTTTATCTTTCTGCACGTAATCTTGCTATAGCTGAGAAACATAACCTTGATGTGTTTGCTCCATGTGCTATGTGCCATTTGGCATTGAGTGAATGCAAACAGGTACTTCAGAATAATCCTGATATGAAAACGCGAATTAATGAGATGCTGGCAGCTGAGGAGTTAACATTTGAAGGTAATGGTGAAATTGTGCATACAGTTGATTTGTTACATGATCATATTGGTATCGAAGAAATTGCTAAACACGTGAAGAAACCACTTAAGGGTTTAAAGTTTGCAACTCATTATGGTTGTCATCTTATACGACCTAGTGAGATCGGTCGTCCTGATGATTCCGAGCATCCTGTAAAAATAGAGGCAATTATTTCAGTGCTTGGTGCTGAAACAGCAAAATATCCTGAAAAACTTGATTGTTGTGGCGGGATTTTGCAGATTAATCTTGATGAATCTGCGTTGACTAAATCAGGTCAGAAGTTAAAGGCGGTTCAGAATCAGGGTTTTGATGGTTTAGTCGATGTGTGTCCATGGTGTCATAAAATGTTTGATGCAAGACAAGTTAAGGCTGGTGAGACAGTAGCAGCGAAGCTTAATGTTCCAGTGTTTTATTTGACGCAGTTACTTGGTTTGGCATTTGGTGTTAAGAAAGAGAAACTCGGGTTAGATTTTAATATTAGCCCTGTGGACAAGCTAGAGATTGGTTAGGTGTTTGAAAGGGGATTTGTGTATGCGTCGGATTGGTGTTTTTGTTTGTCATTGCGGTATTAACATTGCGCAGAACGTGGATGTTGAAGCATTAACCAAGTATGCCAGTAAACTTGATAGTGTGGTAGTGAGTAAAAGTTACAAGTATATGTGTTCTGATGTGGGTGCTACATTAATTAAAGACTCGATTAAAAAACATGAGCTTGATGGTGTTGTTATCGCTTGTTGTTCTCCTCGTATGCATGAGCATACCTTTCGTGAGGTTGTCAGCGATGGCGGGGTAAACCAGTATCGTTTGGAGATTGCAAATATCCGTGAGCAGTGTTCATGGGCACATAGTGATCGGGAGAAGGCAACTAAGAAAGCAAAGTTTTTGGTACGTAGCGCTGTAGCAAAGGCAAAATTGTTAGAATCATTGGAGACATCAACACTTGAGGTAAATCATGATGCATTGGTGATCGGTGCTGGTATCGCTGGTATTCAAGCATCATTGGATCTAGCAAATGATGGATTTAAGGTTTATCTAGTGGAACGTGAGCCAAGCATTGGTGGTAGGATGGCTCAGCTTGATAAAACGTTTCCAACACTTGATTGTTCATCATGTATTCTTACTCCTAAGATGATGGAGGTGGCAAATCATCCCAATGTTGAACTGTTAACGTATTCAGAGGTAACTGGTATTGAAGGAAGTATTGGAAATTATACAGTGAAAATCAAAAAGAAACCGCGATATGTTGATGTAGAGAAATGTACTGGTTGCGGTGATTGTGCTACTGCCTGCAGGTTGAAAGATAGAATCAATAGCGAGTTTAATATGAGTAGGGGGAAACGGGGTGCTGCATATATGCCATTTCCACAGGCAGTACCGTTGAAGTATACAATTGATGCTGAGCATTGTTTGTTTCTTACGCGTGGGAAATGCGGTGACAAACCTGCTTGCCGTGAGGCATGTGATCAAAAAGCGATTAATTTTGATCAGAAAGAAGAAATCGTTGAATTAAAAGTTGGTGCAATCGTTGTTACAACAGGATATGATTTGTTGGATCCCACCAGCATGTATGAGTATGGATATGCAAATTCCCCTGATGTGATTACAACACTTGAGCTTGAGCGATTGATTAGTTCATCAGGACCTACTCTGGGTGAGATACTACGTCCATCTGACCAGCAGAAACCAAAGAGTATAACATTTATCTTATGTGTTGGTAGTCGTGATGAAACAGAATGTACTTGGTGTTGCCGTATCGGCTGTATGAGTGCATTGAAACATGTATACCTCCTAAGGGAGAAGCTAGGTGACGACGTTGAAATTAATGTATGCTATACTGATGTTCGTTCATATGGGAAGGGTTACGAGGAATTTTATCGTACGGTGCGTGGGATGAAAACAAACATGTTCCGTGGTCGTCCTTCTGAAGTACAAAACATGGGGGATCATCAGAAAATTGATATTTTTGATACTACAACAAATAAATTATTTGAAATAACTACAGATATGGTTGTGCTTGTTCCAGCACTATTACCCAGAGCAGACGCAGGAGATTTCGCTAGGTTGCTTCATTTGACGTTGAGTGGTGACGGGTTCTTCTTAGAGGCACATCCAAAGCTTAGGCCGATGGATACATTTGTAAATGGAATTTTTATTGCAGGATGCTGTCAAGGGCCAAAGGATATTCAAGACACAGTATCACAGGCGAGTGGTGCAGCATCCCGGGTAGCAACTATTCTTTCTAAGGAAGAGTTAGAGATTGACCCGTTAATCGCTGCAGTTGATGCGGAAGTATGCACCGGATGCGGTATCTGTGTAGAAGTCTGTCCATATGAAGCACGAGTGCTCAATGAAAAGACAAAAATCGCTGAAGTGAATGATGCGTTGTGTACAGGATGTGGTGCATGTATTGCTGCCTGTCCAAGTAATGCATCTATTCATAAGAATTTTACAAAAAAACAACTGCTCGATATGGTTGATGACATAATATGAGATAAAAATTATGACTAACGAGAAAAATACTTTAGTAACTGATGCTAAAAAACATGGATCTGTCCTTGTGGTAGGTGGCGGAATTTCAGGTATTCAATCATCGCTTGATCTGGCTGACGCAGGGTTTAAAGTTTATATTTTGGAAGAATCACCAGCGATTGGTGGCGTGATGGCTCAGCTTGATAAAACATTTCCAACAAATGATTGTTCAATGTGTATTATGTCACCTAAGCTTGTTGATGTAGGTCGCCATCCAAATATCGAATTAATTACATATTCTGAACTTAAAGAAGTTGCAGGCAAAGCAGGTAATTTTAAAGTCAAAATACTTAAGAAACCCAGGTATGTAGATGGAGAAAAGTGTACCGGTTGTGGGATTTGTATAGAAAATTGCCCGGTATTGTTACAACCACAGATTCCTAAAAAACCAAAAGAAGCACCTTCTGTGAGAGATCAGGAATATATTGATAAGCTGATTTCCAAATATTCTTATCAGGAAGGACCATTGATTCAAATTATGTTGGAAGCAAATGAGAAATATAGATACCTTCCAAGGGATGTAATGGAATATCTTTCTTCTAAACTTGATATCTCACTTAGCACAATTTATAGAGTAGCTACTTTTTATAAAGCATTCAGTCTTGAGCCTAGGGGCAAATATCATATAAAAGTGTGCTTAGGTACTGCCTGTCACGTCAGAGGTGCCAGAAATATTGTTGACAAAGTTAAAGATACAATAGGAGATGCCGATGAAGGTTTCTTCTCGTTAGAAACCGTTAACTGTCTTGGTGCTTGTGCCCTTGGTCCTATCATGGTGGTGAACGAGAAAGTTTACGGACACATGACTGTTGATAAAGTGGATGAAATCATAAAGCCTTTGGAGGATGAATAAATGAAAAGATTGTCAAACTCCAAAGAATTGGAGAAACTGAGAAAGGCTATTCGGGATGGAAGAGATCCTGATAAACCCATAGTTACTATTTGTGGTGGAACAGGGTGTAAAGCTTCAGGATGTAAACACATAATCGAGGCGTTTAAAAAGGAGATTATAAAGCAGAACCTTCAGGAAAAAGTAGATATTCGTATCACTGGATGTCAAGGGTTCTGTGAAAAAGGCCCTATCGTTGTCATATATCCAAGTAAGATTTTTTATCCAATGGTGAAAGCAGAGGATGTTTCTAGAATTATTTCAGAAACCGTGGTAAAAAATAAGGTCATAAAAGAACTGCTCTATGTTGCCCCTAGCTCAGGTGAAAGAATAACTTATGAGGATGAGATACCTTTTTATAAAAAACAGACTAGAACAATTTTTGGCAGTAACAATCATATCGATCCAAAAAATGTCGAGGACTATATTGCCATAGGTGGATACTCAGCCCTTGCAAAGGTTCTTACCGGTATGAAACCACAAGATGTTATAGATGAGGTAAAAAAATCAAGTCTTAGGGGGCGAGGTGGCGGTGGTTTTCCCACTGGTCAAAAATGGGAATCCAGCAGTAAAACAAAAGGAAAACGAAAATATGTCCTATGTAATGCTGATGAAGGTGACCCTGGTGCATATATGGATAGAAGTATCCTTGAGGGAAACTCCCACAGTGTGATCGAAGGTATGATCATCGGTGCTTTTGCAATAGGATCTAATCATGGTTACATATATGTTCGTGCTGAATATCCACTCGCAGTTGAACATTTTTCAGTTGCATTAGATCAAGCTAGAGAACTCGGGTTGCTGGGAAAAAATATACTTGGCTCCGGTTTTGATTTTGACATCATAGTCTATCAGGGAGGTGGTGCTTTCGTATGTGGTGAATCATCGGCTCTTCTTCAATCTATTGAAGGTAAAGTCGGTGAACCAAGAGCAAAGCATATCCATGCAACTGAACGTGGTTTATGGGGGTATCCTACGGTTTTAAACAATGTTGAAACATGGGCGAATATCCCATTGATTATTAATAAAGGGGCTAAATGGTATGCTAGTATTGGAACTGAGAAAAGCAAAGGCACTAAGATATTTTCTCTTGTCGGTAAGATAAACAATACGGGTCTAGTAGAGGTGCCAATGGGTATGTCTATCAGAGAAATCGTGTTTGATATCGGAGGGGGAATCCCTAATAATAAAAAATTTAAAGCAATCCAAACAGGAGGGCCATCTGGTGGATGCATACCTGAATCCTTGATCGATATGCCTATTGATTTTGATGAACTGACGCATGCGGGTTCCATGATGGGTTCTGGTGGTATGATTGTGATGGATGAGGACACATGCATGGTTGATGTTGCCAAATACTTTGTGGAATTCAATCTCGATGAATCCTGTGGTAAATGTTCGTCATGTAGAGAGGGCAACGCTCGGATGTTAGAAATATTGGAAGATATCTGTGCAGGGAACGGCAGTGAAAACTCTATACCATTGCTTGAAGAGTTATGTGAATATGTTAAGGAGACTTCACTCTGTGGTCTTGGAAAAACTGCTCCTAATCCAGTGTTAACGACTTTGAAGTATTTTAAAGACGAGTATATTGCCCATATACAAAATAAAGAATGTCCTGCTAAAGTGTGTAAGGCACTAATATTTTATGAGATCAACTCGAAGGATTGTATTGGGTGTGGCATATGTGCTAAAAAATGTCCAGTAAATGCTATATCTGGTGAAAAGAAAAAACCACATGTTATAGATAAAGATATATGCACGAAATGTGGAACATGTATTGCCGTGTGTAAAGTCAATGCTGTACGAGTCAAAACGGGAGGAAAAAAGTGAAGATGGCTACAATAGAGATCGATGGGACATGCTTTGAGATTGATGAAGGAAAGACGGTTCTTGAAGCTGCGATTGAAAATAACATTGACATACCTACATTGTGCCATCACGAAGCTCTGCCTCCATATGGGGCCTGCCGGCTATGTGTAGTTGAAATTGTTTATGATGGCTGGTCCAAACTAGCTACTTCATGTACTTTACCTGTAAAAGATGGGTTGAAGGTTCTGACTAAATCTAAAAGGGTGATTAAAAGCCGGAAGATGACCATTGAACTATTATTATCTCGTTGTCCTACTGATGATCTATTAATTAAACTTGCAGAAGAATATGATGTTAAAAAACTAAGATTTAGTAAAGGGACTGATAAATGCATTTTATGTGGTCTTTGTGTGAGATTGTGCGAGTGCATGGGGCCAGGTGTAATTAATTTTATAAATCGTGCCTCCGATCGAAAAGTAAAACCACCTTTTGAAGAGCTTTCTGATATATGTCAGACTTGTGGTGCCTGTGCATTTATTTGTCCTACTGGTGCAATTGATCTTAAGACTATTTCAAAGAATAGGCCAATACCAATTCTTGATGAATTTGATATGGGTCTAAGAAAACGATCGGTAATGCATATATCCTATCCTCAAGCAGTTCCAAACTGGCCTGTTATTGATTCTGATCATTGTGTCCATTTACAGAGTGGTCAATGCGGTATCTGTAAGGATTCTTGTGACGCAGATGCTATAGATTTTGAACAAAAAGAACAAGAATTAGAAATTGATGTGGGCGCGGTTATCTTATCCCCTGGTTTTGATGAGTATACATTACCAAAAGGAGATAGTTATGGATATAAGGTGTATCCTAATGTGTTGACAAGTATAGAGTTTGAACGAGTGCTTTCTGCATCTGGTCCTTATCAAGGACATATTAAACGTGTTTCCGATGGTAAATGCCCTAAGAAGATTGCATGGTTACAATGTGTTGGCTCTCGTGATGAAAGTTGCGATAGAAAATATTGCTCTTCAGTTTGTTGTATGTATGCAACAAAAGAAGCAGTGATTGCAAAAGAACACAATCCAGATATTGAATCTCATATTTATTTCATGGATATGCGTTCATTTGGTAAGGATTTTGATAAATACTTTGCCCGGGCTCAGGATAACTATGGAGTTGTGTATAGACGATGTCGTATACCGCGGGTGGAACAGGATCGGAAGACAAAGAATCTCATTATTCGCTATGTTGGTGAGGATGGGAATCTGAAGAAAGAAACGTATGATATGGTTGTGTTATCTGTTGGATTGCAACCATGTAAAGCGCTAGGGGACCTGAGTAAAATTCTTGATGTTAATCTGAATGAGTATGGTTTTGTTGAAACGGATCCATTTTCACAAGTTACTACCTCGCATGAAGGTATCTATGCATCAGGGACAGTTACTGAGCCAAAAGATATTCCTGAGAGTGTTACACAGGCATCTGCTGCTGCAGCTGAAGCAGCAAAATACATCTTTGAGGCTCGTGGTACAGAGATTACTGAAAAAATATATCCTGAAGAAAAACAAGTAATCACTGAGTTCCCACGGGTTGGTGTATTTGTCTGCCATTGTGGTATCAATATTGCTGGCGTTGTTGATGTGAAACAAGTAGTTGAATATGCAAAGACGTTGCCGTATGTTGTACATTCTGATGATAGTATTTTTACCTGTTCACAGGATTCTCAGGAGAAAATTAAGGAGAAAATACGGGAGTTTGATTTGAATCGTGTGGTAATTGCATCATGTACACCTCGGACGCATGAATCTTTGTTTCAGGATACCTTGCGTGAGGCAGGTCTTAATCCGCATCTTTTTGAAATGGCAAACATCCGTGATCAGAACTCATGGGTACATAAAAATGATCCTCGAAGTGCGACGGAGAAAGCGATTGATGCTGTGAAAATGGCAGTGTCAAAAGCATTGGATTTATATCCCGTTCATCATCTGAAAATCCCAGTTGTTCATAGTGCATTGGTCATAGGCGGTGGTATTTCAGGTATGCAATCTGCATTGTCTATCGCCGACCAGGGATATGATGTGTTTCTTGTTGAACGAGAGTCAGTGCTTGGTGGTCATCTGAGAGAAATCTATCTTGGCGTTAACGGTGAGCAGCCGCAGGAGCTATTAAAGAAGACCATTGAACAGGTGAAAAAGCATTCGAAAATTCAGGTGTTTACAAATACTACAGTTAAGGATGTCTCAGGTTATGTTGGTAATTTTAAGACATTGTTGACGTCGAAGGATAAGAGCGTACCTGTGGAAATAGAGCATGGTATCATAGTAGTAGCAACTGGCGGATTGCCATATGAACCTGTTGAGTACCAGTATGCAAAGAGTGATGATATTGTTACACAGACCGAGTTTGAAAAAGACTTGTTTGATGGTAAGTCTTATCTGAAGAAACTTCGTGAGATGGTGATGATACAATGTGTGGGTTCTAGGAATGATGAGCATCCATATTGTAGTCGAGTATGTTGTTCTCAGGCGTTGAAGAATGCATTACGATTCAAAGAGATTAACCCAGATGCTGCTGTGTATATTTTATATCGAGATATTCGCACATATGGTTTCCGTGAAGATACTTTATATCAGAAGGCAAGGAAGAAAGGTATTCTGTTTGTGCGATATGATGAAGATGATGAACCAAAGGTTTCCCTTAACAAGGGGAAAATAACTGTGAAAATCCTGGAACGAGTACTTGGGAGAGAGCTACATCTGCATCCTGATAAATTGGTGTTGAGCACGGGAATTATTCCCCAGGATAATGTGACGTTGGCTCAACAATTAAAAGTTCCGCTTAATGAAGATAATTTTTATGCTGAGGCTCATGTTAAGTTGCGTCCTATTGATTTCTCAGCAGATGGTATCTTCCTGTGTGGTCTTGCGCATTCACCACGTTTTATAGAGGAATCAATATTGCAGGCGAAGGCTACTGCTGCTCGGGCGGCAACAATACTATCTAAGGAATATTTGGAGACAAAGGGAAATATTGCTTATGTGACATCGCGTAACTGTGCAGGATGTAAACTATGCCTTGAAGTTTGTCCATATGATGCAATAACTTTTGATGAAGAAAAGAAAATTGTTGTAGTAAATGAAATTTTATGTCAGGGTTGTGGTGCGTGTTCATCGATATGTCCAAGTGGTGTATCGCAGCAGAATACGTTTACAAAACGACAGATTCTGTCAATGGTTGATGCTTGTTTGGAGTGATAAAAAAATGGTAGAAGGAACAAAAGAATCAAAAAAGAGTGAATTTGAACCAAAGATTGTAGGTTTTCTCTGCAACTGGTGTAGTTATGCAGGTGCGGATCTTGCAGGTACTAGTCGTATTCAGTATCCGCCAAATGTTAGAATTATCCGCGTAATGTGTTCAGGAGCTGTGGATTCTGTGTATATATTACGTGCGTTACTCGAGGGTGCTGATGGTGTGTTTATCGGTGGTTGCCATCCGGGTGACTGTCATTATCTTGATGGGAATTATAAGGCTCGACGGCGAATTGTTTTACTTCGTGATATTTTAGATGCATTGGGTTTGGAACAAGAACGAGTATGGATTCGTTGGATTTCAGCATCTGAAGGACAGCAGTTTGCAGAAACAATGAAGGAGATGACAGAGGCGATAAGAAAACTTGGTCCTAATCCTATTGCTAAACAATGGGATATATGAGGTATGGTGTTGAGATATGACTGATAAAGTTTTGAAGGTTAAAAATGGGGATGTTACAGGTTCAGTTAATGAGTTTTTGAAAGAACTGTTGAAATCAGGGAAGATTCATGCATTGTTAGTTATGCAGGAGGTTCCATCGAAAAAAATATCATTTCCGGTGTTAATTTCTGATCCTGATCAGTTACACACTGATGTTTTTGCTCCTGTTCTGCCGGTGTCAACAGCATCGATAGTTTCAAAGATGACAAAGTTTCAGGCAGCAAAAAAACCAGTTGGTGTGGTGATGCGGCCATGTCAGATTCGTGCATTAGTTGAACTTGTGAAATTGAATCAGGCGGACTTGGAAAATATCATTATTATTGGTGTGGATTGTTTGGGTACGTTTCCGTTGAAGACATATACTGATTTTCCTGAGAAAAAAACACCTACGCAGTTTATACTTGATGCATTTAGAAACAAGAGTGAGAACGCTGAGAAATATTTGCGTTCCGCGTGTTTTGTATGTAAAGATTCTGTTCCAGTTAATGCTGATATTGTTATTGGGCTGTATGGTGTTGATGTTGGTAAAGAGATCCTAGTTGAGGTTTGTACTGATGTTGGTAAAAAACTGGTTGATGGCATAAAGCTTGACAGCAAGAATGTGAAAGATCGTGAGAGTGCAGTAAAGGCTGTTCGTAAGGATAAGACAAAGAAGCGTGATGATTTTGTTAAAAATAATGATTCGTTGAAAGGGATTAAGGCGTTATCTGAGTTTTTTGACAAGTGTGTGAACTGTCATAACTGTATGAACGCATGTCCGATTTGTTATTGTAAAGAATGTTTATTTGACTCTTGTGTTTTTGATGCTGAGGCATATAAGTATCTTAGGAAAGCTGAGAGTAAGGGTTTGTTTAAGATGCCTGATGATTCACTTCTTTTCCATATTACACGTATGAATCATATGATTTTGTCATGTGTAGAATGTGGATTGTGTGAGCAAGCATGCCCAAGTGATATTCCACTAATGGATGTGTTTATTCCTGCTGCTGAGAGTGCACAAAAAGAGTTTGATTATTATCCTGGGAAAAATCTTGAGGAGAAAATTCCAATGGTTGTCTACCGTGAGGATGAATATGTGGAGGTAGGAGAAAAATAGTATGGATGTGATTGATTCCCGGAAGGTTGACCCAAATTTCAAATTCCAAATTGCTAAGGAGGATGGTGGAGAAGGTATTTTGAAATGTTTTGCATGTGGGTCTTGTACTGCTCGTTGTCCTGAGATGGATGTAAAACTAGAGTGGAATCCACGTGTGGTTATCCGTAAAGCGCTGTTGGGCCTGAAAGAAGAGGTTTTGTCAAGCGAGTTTATCTGGATATGTAGTGCGCATTATCGGTGTCTTGAGAAATGTCCGCAGGGTGTGGATATCAAAGGAGTTATGAATGCAGTTCGTAACGCTCGCCTTTTAGAGGAGCAAACTGAAGATGTGACTGGTAAGAAGGCTAAGAAATATCTTGATCTTGAGTTTAAATACAAGATTGTTCCGGATGATGCAGGTAAGGATTTGTATGAGTGTTTTTCGTGTGGAACGTGTACAGCAGGATGTCCCGAGCGAGAACTTGACCCGTTGTATTCACCTCGTAAGGTTATCAAAAATGTGCTTTTGGGGATGAAAGATTCAGTGTTTTCTAATAAGTTTGTTGAGATTTGTTCAACGCATCATAGATGTTTTACTCAGTGTCCACAGGGTGTCGAGATTCCAAAGTTGATGAATGCAATAAAAAATATTGCAGAACGAGAAGGATATAGGAGACCGTAGGGGTTATGGTGAAGAAATCTGAAAAGATTGGGGCAGTTGCTGTTATCGGCGGTGGGATTACTGGTGTTCAGTCGGCACTTGATCTTGCAGATATGGGTTTTAAGGTTTATCTAGTGGAGAAGTCACCGGCGATTGGCGGGGTGATGGCACAACTTGATAAAACATTTCCAACAAATGATTGCTCAATGTGTATTTTGTCCCCTAAGCTTGTAGATTGTTCACGTCATGCAAATATCGAGTTGCTTACGAATACTGAGGTGCAGAAGATCGAGGGAAAGCCTGGTAATTTTGTTGTTAAAGCATTGAAAAAACCTCGATATGTTGATATTGATAAATGCACGTCATGTGGTTCATGTGAAGAGGTTTGTCCAATTAAGCTGCCAAATTTGTTTGAACAGGGATTGTCTGATCGGAAAGCGATTTATAGGTTATATCCGCAGGCGATTCCAAATGCGTATGTAATTGATAAAGAAGGCGATGGTAAGCATCGTGGCTGTGTTGACTGTATGAAATGTGTGGAGGCATGTACAGTTGGTGCAATTAACCATGATGAGAAACCAAAGAACCTTAAATTGAATGTTGGTGCAGTGATTGTTGCAGCTGGTTCTCAGCCGTTTAACCCAGTTATTAAGCCTGAGCTCGGATATAAAAAATATAAGAATGTGTTGACAAGTATAGAGTTTGAACGAGTGCTTTCTGCTTCTGGACCGTTTGAGGGAAAGATTATACGTCCAAGTGATAAGAAGTCACCGAAGAAGATTGCATGGGTTCATTGTGTGGGTTCTCGTGATAAATCTGTAGAACACGAGTATTGTTCATCGATGTGCTGTATGTATACAGCAAAAGAAGCAGTGATTGCAAAAGAACATGATGCAGATGTTGAGCCAACTGTGTTTTATATTGATATTCGTTCATTCGGTAAGGATTTTGATAAATATATTGATCGAGCGAAGAAGGAACACGGGTTACGATATGTTCGTTCAAGGATTTCTGAAATTTTGGAGGATACAAAGACAAAGAATCTTATTATTAGATATGAGGATGACTCTGGTGAATTAAAAGAGGAGACATTTAACCTTGTTGTATTATCTATTGGTCTTTGTATTGTTGAGGAGCAGCGTAATGAATTAATTGAACGGTTAGGTTTTGAAACAAATGAGTTTGGTTTTGTCTATACAAGTCCTGATGATCCTGTTGTGTTACGACCTGGGATTTTTGTCGCTGGTTCTTTTCTAGAGCCACAGGCAATTCCTGAGAGTGTGATGCAGGCTTCTGCTGCTGCGGCAAATGCTGCTGCGTTGCTAAAGGATGTTCGTGGTACTCTTGTAAAAGAAAAACAGTACCCTGTGGAACGTGATGTTTCTGGTGAGAAGCCACAGATTGGTGTGTTTGTCTGTCATTGTGGTATTAATATAGGTGGGTATGTTGACGTTCCTGCAGTTGTCAAGTTTGCGGAATCTCTTGATGACGTAGCATATGTTGAGGCGAATTTGTATACATGTTCTGAGGATACACAAAAGAAAATAGTCGATGCAATCAAGAAACATAATTTGAATAGAATCATTGTAGCGGCATGTACACCACGGACACATGAACCATTGTTTCAGAAGAGTCTTCGTGAGGCAGGGCTTAATCCATATCTTTTTGAGATGACAAATATCCGTGAGCAGTGTTCATGGGTTCATATGGATAAACCAAAAGATGCTACAGAGAAGGCAAAAAAGTTAATTGCAATGACCGTGGCAAAAACCCGTTTTCTACAGCCGATACAAGAAGCAGAAATCCCAGTTACACAAAAGGCATTGGTTATAGGTGGCGGGATTGCTGGTATGACCTCTGCTTTGTCATTAGCAGATCAAGGCTATGAAACTGCATTAGTTGAAAAAGAATCGATGCTTGGCGGCTATTTGAATAAGGTGTATTATACAGTGGAGGGTATTGACATTAGTCAGTTGCTCAGGGAGACGACAGAGAAGGTTCAGAAACATCATCTCATCAAGGTGTATACAAGTTCATCATTGGAATCTTTGAATGGTTATGTGGGGAGCTATGAGTCTGATATTAAAACATCGAAAGGAATAGTAAAGTTTAGTCATGGCGTGGTTGTTGTTACAGTTGGCGCTGATGAATATAAGCCAAATTCATATCTTTATGGAAAGAACTCCCAAGCCATGACGCAGTCAGAACTAGAAAAAAAATTGAGTGAAAGCCAGCCCGAAGATATCCAGGACGGTGAGACTTTTGTGATGATACAATGTGTCGAATCACGAGATGAAAAAAGACCTTATTGTAGTCGAATTTGTTGTATGCAAGCAGTGAAGAACGCAATTAAGATCAAGGAGTTGAATCCACGGGCTGAAGTTTTTGTGTTGTATCGTGATTTAATGACCTATGGATTTAAGGAAAAATTTTATAAGGATGCTCGTGAGACGGGTGTGATGTTTCTCCAGTATGATGTGGAGAAGAAACCAGAAGTGATCTTGAATGATCGGTTGCTTGTGAAAACCTATGAGCCAATGCTTGATAAAAAGTTGGAGATACCCACGGATCATCTAGTGTTGTCAACAGGTCTTGATCCTAATAAATCAAATCAAGATATTGGGCAGATGCTAAAAGTGCCTGTGAATGATGATGGGTTCTTTTTAGAGGCTCATGTGAAGCTACGGCCAGTTGATTTTTCCACTCGCGGGGTGTTTGTTGCAGGGAGCTGCCATACGCCAAAGTTTATTGATGAATCTATTTATCAAGCACAAGCAGCAGCTGCACGTGCAGCGACGATTCTTGCACAACCAAAACTTACAGCAGAACCAAATATCGCAGTGGTTAACGAAGATTTGTGTAGCGGATGTAAGATGTGTATTTCAATCTGTCCTTATAATGCAATTGATTCGGTTGAAGAAACCATTAATGGTAAACAGGTGATTCATGCAAAGGTGAACGAAGGGTTATGTCAGGGTTGTGGCGCATGTGTTGGTTCTTGTTCATCTGGTGCGATGCAACAACGTGGGTTTAAGGACAAACAGTTAATTCCAATGGTTGATGAAACAGTCTAATTATATCTTATTTATTATAGATATAATAAAATTTTATGCTTACTAGTTATTCTGGTACAATTGCTTGTTAGGTTCCCGTATTGTTTTGGGAAAAAGATTTTGATTTAGGAATCTGTGGACATATCGATTTATTGCAGATCAGGCAGAATAAGATTTATATTTTAGATTTTAAACTTGGGGCTTGCTGGGAGAATAATAATAAGGTTGTATCTCAGCTATATTTTTATGCATCAGGTTTGAGTTTTAGAACTAAGATACCACTAAATTTGTTCAGATGCGCATGGTTTGATGAAAATGTTTATTATGAATTTAATCCAATGAATTTGAATGTTAAAATAGGTAAATAAATAAAATTATTTTTTCGTTTATCAATATAACCATTATTATAAAATTTTGAAATCTTAAAAACGTTTTTTTAAAAATAATTTATTGAACATTTATTAGAATGATTTAGTCAGGATTATTAACCAGTTTACCACCCGAATTGTGGATCCACTCTACCACCCGAATTGTGGAAATATTAGAGGTTTTTTAGGCCTATTTTGGACGAGGCTAGGATCTTTTTTACCAACCGGATTTTGGAAATGAGAAAAATGGGTTTTTTCTTCAGGGAGAAATGATAGATTTTTATTGCGGCTGTTTATGATTTTGCCAACCGGATTTTGAACAGGGTTAAAAGGGAGTGGGTTTTTATGAGTTTGTTAATGGTAGTAGCGCTCTTTTTACACAATATTTTTTGTTTTACAAATTTTGTTGTAGTTAACAATTGTTATGGATAATTTTAAGTTGAAATATAATATTACAACTTTATAAAATATTTTATATTTAAGGAGGAAGGAGTGTGAGGAAAAAAACTGTTATGTTAGTTTTATGTATGATGCTGCTGGCTGCTTTAGTTGTGATTTTTTCAAATGAAACAGTAAAAGCAACCGATGGGGGAGAAGATTGGTGGGATTCCAATTGGCGCTATCGAAAAAAAATAACAATAGACCATAACATGGTAACTGCAGACTTAGAGAACTTTCCGGTTTTGATACATAATATTTCTACTGATTTTAAAGAACATGCACAAGATGATGGTGATGATTTCATATTTATATCTGAAGATAATTCAACAAAGTATAATCATGAAATTGAATACTATGATAACACTATAGGGGAACTTATTGCTTGGGTAAATATAACTGAACTATCTAAAACTGCAGATACTATTCTTTATATGTATTATGGAAATCAAGTTTGTAGTAATCAGGAGAATGCTGTGGGTGTTTGGGATAGTAATTATTTAGCTGTTTGGCATATGGATGGTTCTAACCCTTTTTTT